>JAZNDY010000174.1:0-10610 GCA_045588295.1 Acutalibacteraceae bacterium | reverse complement strand
CTGTGATGTTGAGCCGTTTGATGAAAGAACTTCTGAAACAACTCTGATTGTGTAGGGGAATTCTTCAACCGAGGGAAGAACAGGGATAAGTGAACGCTCTGCAAGTGCACCGTGACCGATTTCTCTTCTGCCGGGGCCTCTTGAGGGCTTTGTTTCGCCAACTGAATATGAGGGGAAGTTATAGTGGTGCATATATCTCTTTGATTCTTCTTCATCAAGACCGTCAAGAAGCTGAGCGTCGCTCATGGGTCCGAGGGTTGTGATTGAAAGAACCTGAGTCTGACCTCTTGTGAACATACCTGAACCGTGAACTCTGTCAAGAAGGTCTACTTCTGCGTTAAGAGGACGGATTTCGTTGATACCTCTGCCGTCAACACGCTTGCCGTCGTCAAGAAGCCAGCGGCGAACAACGTATTTCTGAACCTTGTAAAGGCATTCTTCAATCTTAACTTCCATTTCAGGATAGATTTCGTCAAACTTTTCGTGAACCTTATCATAAACAGGCTTAAGGCGCTCGTCACGGATTCTCTTATCGTCTGTATCAAGAGCAAAACGGATATCTTCGATTGCAAAATCCTTGATTGCTTCATACATTTCGGGGTCGGGATCGTTTGAGGGGAAGTCAACCTTCTCCTTGCCGCATTCTTCCTTGATCTTGTTGATGAATTCAACGATTCTCTGGTTTTCCTTATGAGCGAACATAATGCCGTCATACATATCATCGTTAGAAACTTCATTTGCGCCTGCTTCAATCATTGCAACAAGGTCGCTTGTGGAAGCAACGGTAACGTACATATCGCTCTTTGCTCTCTGCTCAAGAGTGGGGTTGATAACGTATTCACCGTCAACAAGGCCAACAACAACGCCTGAAACGGGGCCTTCCCACGGAATTTCAGAAATTGAGATAGCGATTGAAACACCGAGCATAGCGGTGATTTCGGGCTGGCAGTCAGGGTCAACAGACATAACTGTTGCAACAACGCCAACGTCGTTTCTCATATCCTTGGGGAAAAGAGGACGGATGGGTCTGTCGATAACTCTGGATGCAAGAGTTGCCTTTTCGCTTGCCTTGCCTTCGCGGCGCTGGAATGAGCCGGGAATGCGGCCTACTGAATAGAGCTTCTCTTCGTAGTCAACTGAAAGAGGGAAGAAATCAACGCCCTCACGGGGTTTTGCAGCCATGGTTGCTGTGCAAAGTACGTTTGTTTCGCCGTAGCGAACAAGGCAGGCACCGCCTGCGAGCTGAGCCATCTTGCCAACTTCAACAACAAAAGGTCTGCCGGCAATTTCGGTCTCATACTTTTTGAAAGCTTCAAAAAACATTTGTAGTACCTCTCTGAATTTTTATATTTCTACAGGCGACCCGGCTTAGCAATAAATCCAATTCCCGAAAGTTTCGGGCGCTCGATTTACCGCTAAAACCGTTCCCGGTCGCCTGAAAGATGCAAAGTTAATGCTTATAGTGCCAAATCTACATAACAAAGCAGGCGGATAAATGAATATCCAGCCTGCTTTTTTGCGTAAATTATTTACGGATGCCGAGTCTTGCGATGATTGAACGGTAACGCTCAATGTCAACCTTCTGAAGGTAAGCAAGAAGGTTTCTTCTGTGACCAACCATCATAAGAAGGCCTCTTCTGGAGTGGTGGTCCTTCTTGTGAACCTTAAGGTGCTCGGTAAGGTCATTGATTCTCTTTGTAAGAACTGCGATCTGAACTTCGGGTGAACCTGTGTCGCCCTCGTGGAGTGCATATTCCTGCATGATTGCGGTCTTTTCTGCCTGTGTCATTTGTTTTCACCTCATTAAAATATTTGCCTCTGCCCCCAGATAACGGCAGGTGAAGCTCCTCAAAGAGGCTTGCTCCGTAATCCGAGCAGCGGGCACGTGCAAATGGAATTATAACATAAACTCTCTGCCGTGTAAAGTCTTTTTTAAATATTTTTGCTCAATAATATATAGAAATTCACGCCTGCAGGGCTTTATTTTTTTATACAAATTAAACTAAACCGTTTGCGAGGCGCGGCATAGTATGAATTAGGGAGAGCTTTTTCTCCCTTAAAAATACAAGGCGGCTGCGTCAACGGTGGCAGAAATGCCCGTGGGGAGCCGGGTGACACACCGCAGCCGCCATCAGATATATATAAAGAACAGAAGAAAGGTTATGCCTTTTGCCGCTTTTACTCTTTAGGGTCAACAAATCAGCTGTATGAAACAATTATCCTGAGCAATTGCGTTTCAAAAACAGCTCTGTTATTCGTTGCCGGTAACGTTTGCAAAAGTAAAAACCGCATTACGGCAACAAAAATCATCTGTGTATGATAAGAATGTAATCACCAAACGGAAGGCGGCAAAAACGATGTTATATAACTCATATGCGGAAAAATCTTACACTTACGAGGAGTATAAAAAAACAGCTTATGCACACACAGGCTCATACTACACGTCAAACAGTGCGCCCTGCAAAAACAGGCTTGCCCTTAAAATTTTTGCAGTTGCGCTTCTGGTTATCGTTGCTGTCACAGCAGGCTTCAAGCTCGCTCCGAAAGCTGAGAAAATCAATGTTTCGCAACCGCTTGGCTGCTTTGAAACCGCTGATACCGCAACCGATACGCTTTATTTTTAACGCCGTATAATATGAGTTAATACGTCACCGCCGAAACGCCAAAATAATTTTTACACCTCCATTTTAAAAATTATTTCTCCTTCTTTTTGAACACATATACACCAAAAGCCTGAAAGCTGCAGAATTTCAGGCTTTTTTGTTTTGCTTTCGAATCATCCTGCCAAGCATAAAAATCTTGACATTTTTTTGCACAGGTGGCATAATAATTTTATATATACAATAAAATGACCATAATATTCTATACAAACGAATCGAGGAAAAATATGGCTAACAATATCAGATACGTCTGCTGTTGCAACACAGGCAAAATCAGAAAAAACAATCAGGATAATTTTTTTGTTGACTGGAAGTATCTCTACAGCGAAAATTATGCTCTTGAAGTTCCGCTTTCGGGCCGCCATTCACTTGCAGACAAGCCTGCTTACGCTGTTTTTGACGGTATGGGCGGTGAAAAACACGGCGAAATCGCCTCTTTCATTTCGGCATTCACCTTCAGCCAAGCGCTCAAAAGCATTCAGGGTGACCCTGCAACCGTGCTTAACAGCGCCTGCTATATGATGAACGACGCTGTCTGCAAATTTATGACTGAAAATTCAATCAGAAGTATGGGCTCAACAGCAGCAATCCTTATGTTTGACCCTCAATTCGTTACAGTCTGCAACCTTGGCGACAGCGGTATTTTCAAGGTTGAAAACGGCGGTCTGCTCAAGGTTTCAACAGACCACGTAGAGTCAAACTCCGCCTTTTCCTCAAAACCTATGCTTACACAGTTTGTGGGCATACCCAAAGAAGAATACCTTATCGAGCCGTCAATCGCAATTCTTAACCACAAAGCCGGCGATAAATTCCTTATCTGCTCAGACGGCCTGACAGATATGGTTAACGAAGCTGATATTGCAGCTATAATCAACACCTCCGCCGATATTGACATTGCAGCAACTCTGCTTCTTAACGAAGCTCTCAACCGCGGCGGACACGATAACACAACAATCATTCTCTGCGAGGTCTGCTGACAAACAGCCTCTGCACCACATACCAACCTGAATGAGGAGGATAGAAATGCTGGACCTCAGTAACGTCTGGCCCGAATGGCGCGCAACCGATAAAGTCGGCGAAGGCTCCTACGGCAAAGTTTACCGCTGCGTGCGCAACGAATACGGCATTGAATCCGTATGCGCAATCAAGGTTATTTCCATTCCTCAGAGTGACGGCAGTGCCGATAATATACGCTTTGAGGGGCTCTCAGAATCCGCTTCCTGGGCATATCTTAACGATATTGTCACAGACTTTTCAAACGAAATTAAACTTATGGAGATGCTCAAAAACGCTCCTAACATCGTTTCGGTTGAAAATTATAAAATCATAAAAAGAACCGAAACAATCGGCTGGGATATCTATATCCGTATGGAATTCCTTACAAGCTTCCCCGAGTATGCTTCCGCACACAAGATGACAGAGGAAGACGTGTTCAAGCTTGCCAAGGATATCTGCACAGCGCTTTCAATCTGCACCGCAAAAGGCATTATCCACCGTGATATAAAGCCCGATAACATCTTTGTTGATGAATACGGTAACTATAAGCTGGGCGACTTCGGCGTTGCCCGTAAGCTTGAAAAAACAATGGACAGTATGTCGCGCAAAGGCACTTATTCCTATATGGCACCCGAGGTTTACAGAGAAGAGCATTATGACACACGCGCTGACATCTATTCGCTCGGTACGGTTATGTATAAGTTGCTCAACAACAACCGTGACCCGTTCATTGATGCCAATCAGGCTCTCGTCACTGTTAACGAAAGAAGCTCTGCTCTTGCTCGCAGAAGAAGAGGTGAAACGCTGCCTCCGCCCGCTTTTGCAAGCCCCGAGGCAACAAGAATCATTCTCAAAGCGTGCGCCTTTAACCCCGATGACAGATATGACACCGTTGATGAATTCAAAGCAGATATCATAAAATCAATGCACATCGGAACGGCATATTTCGGCACCTATGAACCGTCCAAAAAGAAAGAAGACCCTAAACCCGCAAAAAAAATCAGGGTTTTTGAAATCGACTATGTAGGCGATAAATTTCTTAACGCTCCGATGAACGCAGACTCTTCCGCAAGCGAAACTTCAAACCCTGAGGGAACAAAGATTTTCAGTTCCAAAAGCCGTGAAAAGCTTAATCTTGATGACAGTTCAACCGCAGACAATCACAGCGACTCCGTCACTAAAGAGGTCGGCGGCAGCACCGTCAACCCCACCGAGCCGCATCAGGTTGTCTATAGGCCCATAAGGCCGATGGATAAGGAATCGGATCTTCCTTTCAAGAGACCTGATGTTCCGTCTCAAAAAGAAAGAGGTGCCGTTCCAAACCCTATTTCAGGCCCTTCACCGGCAAAAAACGCTCTTCAAGCGAATCAGACGGTGCAGGGGCCGCAAAAAAAGTCGACCGCACAACCTCCACACGTTAAGCCTGCCTCCCGGCCGCCCGAAGCTCCGTCAGTTGATGACTCTGCGGCAAAAAAACCGCCCGTTAAAGCCAAAATCAGCGGCGGCAGAATCGCAGCAATTATTGCTGTGCTTATCATCATTGTTGGCGCTGTTGCTGCCGCGGCATATTTTCTGCCCGGCTTGCTTCAAAAAGCCAAAGATTATGAGAATAACGTTGATACAAGCGTTGATTACACCGTTATTGTTGAAAAAGAAAACGGCTATAACGTTGAAAAATATAATGCAGACGATATTCTTTTTGAAGTTGAAGAATTTGATGATGAAGATAAGCTCAAAGGCTCCGTTGTTTATGTTTTTGACAAAGACGGCAAACCAATCGGCTATAACAAATATAACAAATCGGGGCAGCTTATTGACGAAATAAGATATTGATGAAACCGGAGCTGATTTAATATGTACGGAAACAGTTCGCTTGATTTCACCCTTCGCTCTGAAGAAGATTTTTATGAGGCGGCAGACGTTGCAAGCTTCCGCGACCAGGATGCCGACATAATTTATGCCCACCTCGTTAAGCAAATGCGCCTTATCCCCTTCGGTGATTACCTGCGCCGCTATATCTATACACAGGCAGGCTTTGAAGAGGATTTTGACAGGGTTGATTTAAGAGCGTTCCAGAATATCATAATCGAAGCCTTCCGTGACGGCGGCACTCCCCCGTCATTTGATAAAACAACGGCAAAACTCAGTTCTCTTTCCAAAAACTGGCTGACCCAGAATTCCGTTAACCGCAACGTAATTTTTCTGCTCGGCTTCGGTCTTGGTATGTCTGTTGCCGACGTGTCAACGTTTCTTGTCAACGTTCAGCGTGAAAGAGATTTTGACTTTAAAAATCCGTTTGAAATAATCTGTTGGTATTGCCTTAAAAACAGATATAACTACGCCACCTTCAGCCGTCTGTGGGAGCAATATCAGAATCTTCCGCCTGTTGATGACGACCGGGTTTATGCCGACCAGACAATGGGTATCAGGGATAATTTTCTGACGGTCAAAGACGAAGATATGCTGATGGATATGCTCCAGAGGCTCAAATTTTCAAAGGCTCACCGCAGAATAAGCGTTACTGCCAAAAAATATTTTGACGAGCTCTATCTTGCAGCGCGCGAGGCTGTTGCAAAGCAGTTTAACCTTGATGAGGAAGAAATCACCAAAGCAAAGGTTTCAGATTATTTTGCACGCACAGAAAATTCCGAGCGTCTTTCAAGAGAAGATAAGCTTGCTGCCGTTGCCAGAATCCGTAAAGAGCAAAAAATATGGTCTGCGGCTGATATAACCGAGGGAGACGTAGAAAAATTCATCTGCTGCGGCGTGCCGATTGATAATAACGGCAACCTCAAAAAGTTTTCCGCCTCAACTCTTGCGAAGCATTTCAGCAGCAAACGCCTGAGCCGCCAGCATCTGCGTGAGGTCAACCTGGGCAACGCTGATATTGACCGTTTTGACCTTATCACCCTTAATTTCTTTGTTGTTTCACAGGATGAGAGCATCACAAACAATCAGAAGCGTTTTGCGACGTTCCTTGATTCAACAAACAAAATGCTCAATAAATGTGCTATGGGCGAACTTTATATCGCCAACCCTTATGAGTGTTTCCTGCTCCTTTGCACGCTTTCGGATTATCCGCTCGGTGCTTATGCAGACGTGCTTGAGAAATCTTTTGAAGAAATGTAACACAAGACATAAAAACACCCCTTGCAGGCTTTTGCTTGCAAGGGGTGTTCTGCTCTGTTAAGTTGTTTTAAGCAAACAGAAGTGCCATAAACATCAGGAATGAGAGAAATCCCGTGCCTGCAATTGCTATGGGCAACACGATTTTAAGCACTCTTGCGCCTTTGCTTCTGCGCTGAGTCTGAAGTTGCGGAGGCACAGCAGGGCCTATGGGCGGCGCAACAGTCTGGTTGATGTTGCCCGTAACCGTTGCCTGCGGTTTCTGCGGCACAGCCGCAACTCCTATAGGCGCTTTCTGCGGAGCGGGTTGAACATCGCTTTTTGGGGACGGAGCCGCCTGTGTGGCATCCGATTCACGCGGAGCTGCCTGTGTGGCGTTGAAATCCTGCGGAATTACGGGCGCGACCGAGGGGTTCTGCGATAAAGACTGTGTGATTCCCGGCGTTTTAAGCACCGGAGCAGTTATGCCGGGTGCCTTCGGTGCAGGCGGAACAGTAACAGGTTTCGCCTGAATAACCGGCGCAGACGGAACCGAAGCAGTCGGCTGAATGGTGGGCGCTTTAACAACAGGCGGTTGCGAAACACCTGACTGCTGCTGAACTGACGAAACGGGTCCGGCAGGAGTCTGCACCGCCGCTTTTTTTTCGTTGCTGTCAAAGCCATCCATAAACAGCGGAAGCGTTTTGTTTCCGATTCCGGCTAAATTTTCTTTGTCTTTCGGCTGAACGGGCTTGTTTCTTGACGGCTCAGTTGCATTCTTTATATATTCTCTGAGAGCCGCCTTAAATTCGCCGGGGGTTGAAAATCTGTTTTTGGGGTCAAAAGCACAAGCTTTGATAATGATTTTGGACATATTGATTGAAGCGTTAACGGGCGCAGGCAGATTTGAGCCGCCCATTCTGCTCACAAGAGCCGCTTCTCTTTCTTTATAAGGAATTGCATCGGCATAAGGATCTGTAAACGGGTCTCTGCCTCTGTTAAGAAGCTTATACATAACCATACCCAGCGAATATATATCCGCGCGCTTATCGTACGCCTTGCCGTTATAAACTTCGGGTGCCATATAAGTGTAGGTGCCTTTTTTGGACATTGCGCTGGCAACGCTTTCAAGCTTTCTTGCAACGCCGAAATCACCTATCTTATAATTACCGTAATTATCAATAAAAATATTATCGGGCTTAATATCACGGTGAATAATATTTTTTTCTTCGCAAACCTCAAGCGCACTGCACAGGTCTGACGCCAGCCTTGCAACGGCAAGTTCAGTGAATGCGTGGTTTTTTGCAAATTCGCCAAACGTTGTAAGAAACTCCATCTGGATATAAATATCCCAACCGATGGTGTCTTTGCGCTCAACAATTTTATAATTTTCAACCGAAACAATGTTGGGGGCACCCTTAAGAAGCACCATCATCTTGATTTCGTTTGCAAATTCATCAACAATCTCTTTAAAATGCGCTTTAACGGATTCTTCAGAGCTGCACTCTGCTCTGATTGCGTTGATTTCACTGTCATTTTTAGGGATGGAAATCACTTTGACGGCACACTCGGTCTGAATGTCATATTCACTTCTGACACACTTATAAACCTTACCGAAGCTGCCTTCGCCAACCTTTTTAACAGCTTTCCATTCAGGCCATATCTGACTGAAATCGGGCATCATCATCTCATCCATTGTCGCATCTCCTCTCATAAAAGTGTATACAAAAATATGATATATTTAAAACCTGAAAATGTCAAGCAGAGCAGACGCATTTCTTTTGAAAAATTTACAGTATGTTAACCGATTACGCCGTTTTTTGTTATACAATGTAGAATAGAAAAATATTTTACAATCGTTAATTTCCTCACGCGAAAGGTTGTTTTTAATTGAAACAAAGTTCAAAATGTGCCATCGGCGGCATAGTTTCGGCGCTCTCGCTTGTGCTGATGATTTCTGTTGCCATCGTGCCTTTTCTCACGTATGCTCTGCCGGCAATGGCAGGCTTGCTGATAGTTTTTATAGTAGTTGAAATTGATAAAAAATGGGCGTTCGGTGTGTTTGCCGCCGTTGGAATTCTTGCTTTTCTGCTTGTGCACGATAAGGAGATTGCCATGATGTATATTGCTCTTTTCGGCTATTACCCCATACTCAAATCAGTTCTTGAGAGTAAGCTGCCCAAGGCTGTCAGTTGGATACTCAAGATAATTATTTTTAACGTCACAATGGTCGCCGCTTATCTCGTGCTTATTTATCTGTTCGGCATAACCGTTGATGAAATTGATGAATTCGGCAAATTTGCCGTTCCTATGCTTCTCGGCACAGGAACGCTGGCTTTTATTGCTTATGACGTCTGCCTGACAAGAATAACCTCAATATACACAGCCAAGTGGAGAAAATATTTTAAAAGATATTTCAAATAACAATTGTCTTTTTAAAAATATAATGTTATAATAGATGCGTATACTGAAAAGTGTGCGCATTTTTCTATTTCCATGGAGGATTTCATTATGAAAGAATTTGTTAACATTGGTATGATCGGTATCAGTGGCAGAGGCAGTGGTATGCTCCGCGAGCTTCTTAAGTGCGATGGTGTCAGAGTTCCTGCCGTTTGCGATAAATATGAGGACAGAGCCGAAAACGGCAAAAAAATCGTTGAAGAAGCTACGGGCACAACTCCCGACGTTTATCTTGACCACAAAGAACTTCTTGCAAGAGAAGACCTTGACGCGGTTTTTGTTGCAACCACCTGGATTACCCACGCAAGATTAGCCATTGACGCTATGCGCGCAGGCAAGCACGTTGCAATGGAAGTCGGCGGCGCAGCAAGTGTTGAGGAATGCTGGCAAATGGTTCGCGCAAGCGAAGAAACAGGCAAGTTCTGCATGCTTCTTGAAAACTGCTGTTATGACAGAAAAGAAATGGCAATCTATAATATGGTCAAGCAAGGCATTTTTGGTGAAATCATCCATATGCAGGGCGGCTATCAGCACGATTTGCGTGACGAAATCTCGCTCGGCAGAGAAAACCGCCACGGCAGACTTTTCAACTTCCAGCACCGCAACGGTGAGCTTTATCCCACCCACCAGCTCGGCCCCATCTCCAAGGTGCTTGATATAAACAGAGGCAACAGATACCTCTCCGTTTCATCCTTCGCCACCAAATCAAGAGGTCTTAATCTCTGGATTAAAGAAAATAAGGGCGAAGATTATGACCTTGCAAATTACGCTTTCAATCAGGGCGATATCGTTACCACCGTTCTCAAGTGCGCAAACGGAGAAACCGTTGTTCTTACTCACGACTGCTCACTGCCCAGGCATTATTCAAGAGCTTACAGAGTTCAGGGCACAAAGGGTATTTATATGGAGGATGGCAACACCCTCTTCATTGAAGGTCTTACCAAGCATGAAGAGGGCAACTGGATGCATCCCGGTGAAGATTTTGATAACTACCTTGAACAGTTCGAGCATCCTCTTTGGAAGAAATATCAGATTGACGGCGTTCACGAAGGCCACGGCGGTATGGACTACCTTGTTCTCAGCGCATTTGCAGAAAGCGTAAGGCTTGACAGCAAGCCTCCCATCGACGTTTATGATGCGGCAACATGGATGGCTGTTACCTGCCTTTCCGAAGAATCAATCGCTATCGGCGGCGCTCCCGTTCCTTTCCCTGATTTCACAAACGGTATGTGGATTGACCGTGAACCTTACCGCAGAGGCATTTTCTGCCTTGATGAAGTTTGCAACGATTGCTTTGAAGAAAATAAATAAGGGGTATTGATTATGAAATATTATATCGGTGTTGACGGCGGCGGGACAAAAACCGCTTTTGCACTTTTTGATGAAAAC
>JAZNDY010000173.1:0-9054 GCA_045588295.1 Acutalibacteraceae bacterium | reverse complement strand
GGATCCAGGCTGCCGGAGGTACAGGCGGAGCCGGAGGAAGCGCAGATGCCTTGGGCATCCAGCAGAAGCAGCAGGCTCTCGCCTTCGATGCCCTCGAAGCAGAAACTCACATTGCCGGGCAGACGGTTCACGGGGTCGCCGTTCAGTGCACAGTGAGGAATCTTGGACAGGCCCTCAATCAGGCGATCACGGTGACGGCGGGAAATCGCATTATTCTCTTCCATATTTGCGCAGGCATCTTCCATAGCAACGGTCATGCCTACGATGGCGGGGGTGTTCTCGGTGCCGGCACGCTTGCCACGCTCCTGAGCGCCGCCCTCGATCACATTCACAAGGGGCAGACCTCGGCGGACATACAGAGCGCCAACGCCCTTAGGACCGTGGATTTTATGTGAGCTTATCGTCATAAGGTCAACGCCGAGCGCCGACGGCTTGACAGGCATCTTGCCGAAAGCCTGAACGGCATCGCAATGAATCAGCGCAGGCGAGCGCGCCATAAGCACCGCGCGCCGTGCCGCTTCAACAGGCATTATTGTGCCAACCTCGTTGTTGACAAGCATCATCGTTATAAGAATTGTGTTTGAATTAACGGCGGCATAAAGTTCTTTTTCATTTATTCTGCCGTAATTATCAACCCTGAGTTTGATAACCTCAAAGCCTTCAGCTTCAAGTTGGTTAAGAGTTTCATCAACGCTCGGGTGTTCGACGCTTGTTGAAACTATTCTTTTGCCGCGGCGGCGCATTTTGTGAGCCGCACCGATAACGGCAAGATTGTTTGTTTCCGTGCCGCCCGACGTGAAATAAATCTCCTCGGGCAAACAGCCGAGCTTTTTGGCAACTTCAGCTCTGGAAGCGTCAAGCAATTCCTTTGCACGGTTACCTGACGAATGGAGCGATGAAGGGTTGCCCCAGCAGTTAATCAGCGCATCAGACATCGCATTAACGGCATCGCTGCACGGTGCGGTGGTTGCGCTGTTATCAAAATAAGCCTGCATTGAATTCATTTCCTCCCGTCGGCACTACACCCATTTTAATCATATTTAAGACATTATACACCATTTTCCCCTCGCTTGCAATAATTTTTTAATAACAGATTTTTAATATAATTTAAATAAATTATAGTTTAAAGGCAAATTTCTTTGCAATATCATTATATGTCTGTGGTCTGTGAGAGGTTAAAGGCGGCTCATAAACTGTTTTTAATAAAATGTCTGCAAATATTTATAATTGAATTTTATCAGCCTCTATGGTATAGTAATGCTGTATAACCGTAATTACGATTGAGTTTTAAACAGATATATAATTAAAGCGAAAGGAGGTTTCCGCTTGGAAAAAGAAAAAAGGCAGCCCCGTTTCAAACAAATAACGGTGCTTTTTCTCATCACGCTTTTTCAGCTTATCTGCTGCGCCTGCATTCTGCTCAGGCAAAAAGACATCAGCGCAATCACTATCTACACTTTTCTCGGCTACATAGCGCTTGAATGGATATATATGGCTCTCGGCACGCTTATAACGGGGCACGATTATTTTGAACTTGAAGCAATCGGTTTCTTCCTCTCGGGTATAGGTCTGACCGTGTGTGCAAGCTTTAACGATGCATACGCCTATAAACAGCTTTTTGCAATTATTCTGGGTCTTATAACCTATCTCGGAGTTATCCTGGTCACAAAAGACGTTAACTTTGCTTCAAAAATGCGAACACCTGCCGCCATCGGCAGCGTGCTGATTCTTGCGGCAAACCTCGCCCTTGCTCAAACAATTAACGGCACACTTAACTGGATTGACCTCGGCTTCTTTTCAATCCAGCCGTCAGAGCTTGTTAAGGTCACGTTTATTTTTGTCGGTGCCGTTTCGCTTGAAAAGCTGCTTTCTTCAACCAGCCTTACCAAATATCTTATTTTCTGCATCGGCTGTGTCGGTGCGCTGTTCCTTATGAGGGATTTCGGCACCGCTCTTATCTTCTTTTTCACCTTTATTCTGATTGCGTTTATGCGTTCGGGTGATATCAGAACGCTCTTCTTTGTCTGCACGGGAGCGCTTTTATGCGCTGTTCTTGTTTTCTTTTTCAAAGAACACGTTGCAGCAAGATTTCAGGCTTACAGACACGTCTGGGAATATATGGACACCACGGGTTACCAGCAGTCACGAGCTTTGATTTATATTGCCAGCGGCGGATTTTTCGGTCTCGGCATCGGTGAAGGTCACGTGCGTGATATTTATGCCGCCTCAACAGATATGGTTTTTGCCCTTATCTGCGAAGAATTCGGTCTTATTATGGGCATTGCAATTATGCTCTGCTTTGTGTGCATTGCTTTTTTTGCAATCCACGCATCCAAAACCGCCGGCTCAACCTTTTATACCATTGCCGCTGTTTCGGCCGCGGGTATGCTGCTTTTCCAGCTTGCACTGAACGTTTTCGGCATAACCGACCTGTTGCCTCTGACGGGCGTCACCCTGCCCTTTGTCAGCCGCGGCGGTTCAAGTATGATTTGTTCGTGGGGTTTGCTCGCTTATATCAGAATGGCAAGCGCTCCGTTTGTGCCGCCCGAAGCGGATGCCAGACCTATCCCCATGCGCAGGCGCACAAGAACACCCCGACCCCCGAAAGCACCGTCTGCTTCACCCAACTATAAACGCCCGATGGACAGACAGGCATCACAGCCCAAACGCCCTGCAAATAAACCCCAAAGACCCATAGACAGACAGAGTCCCGAGCCCAGACTCCCCTACGTGCGTCCTATGGACAGACCCGGCAAAGGAGGAAGCAACAGATGAAAATAACAGTTAAAAGAGCTTACATCCTTTATGCCGTTATCATCGCTTTCCTTGCAGGCACGGTTATACTCATTGTCAACATCGGAATGAACGGCAAAACCTGGGTTGCAAACAGCGCAAACCGCCACCTTTACTCGCGTTCAAAAGACGTTATCAGCGCAGGCCCCGTGCTTGACCGCAACGGTATTATTCTCGCTGAAACCGTTGCCGATAAACGTGCTTATAACGAAGATAAAACTATCCGTATGTCTGTGCTTCACGTGCTTGGCGACACAAACGGTTACATTTCAACCGGCACGCAGAATCTTTACAGCGATTCACTTTCAGGCTATAACTTTGTTGACGGCATCTATACGCTCAAAAAACACGGTGTCGGCCCCGAACTTGTTATGAACATTGATTCGGAAGCCTGCAGAGTTGCATACGAAGCCCTCGGCAATTTTAACGGCGCGGTTGCTGTTTATAACTACAAAACAGGCGAGCTTCTTTGCAGCGTTTCAAAGCCTACCTATGATTTACTCAATAAGCCTGACGATATTAACACCAATCCGAAATACAGCGGAACTTATCTTGATAAGGTTGTTTCGGGACTTTACACCCCCGGTTCAATTATGAAAATCATAACAGCCGCCTGTGCGATTGAAAATATTCCCGATATCAACGAGCGCACCTTTGACTGCAACGGCGAATACGTTGTTACAAAAGGTCAACGAGGTGTTATCTGCAATGACAACCACGGAACAGGGCTGACGTTTGAAGAGGCAATGAACAAATCCTGCAACGCCGCCTTTGCTCAGATTGCAATTGAACTCGGCCCCGAAAAACTCAGAGCAACGGCTGAATCAATGGGATTCAACTGCGACCTGACGGCAAAAGAAGTTCCCACAAAGGACAGCCGCTTCAATCCGCCTGAAAGCGATAAACTGGAGCTGGGATGGGCAGGCATAGGTCAATCAACCACGCTTGTTAACCCCACGCATTTTCTTGCAATAGTCGGTGCCATTGCCAACGGCGGTAACGGATATGCACCTGACAGAATTTCAGCCATCGGCGGCGAAAGAGGCAAGCGAAAACCCGAGGTTATGGTTACCATTGACCCTGAAATTGCAAGGCAGCTTGATTGGATGCTCCGTTCAAACATCAAAAACGAATACGGTGACAGCCGTTTCCCAAACCTTGAAATGTGCGGCAAAACCGGCACGGCACAGATTACAGGCGCAACAAGCCATTCATGGTTTGTCGGATATTCGCAGAGAGAAGACCTGCCGCTCGCCGTTGTTTGCGTTGCCGAAAACGCAGGCTCGGGTATGAAAACCGCAGTCAACGTTTCAAACAAGGTTATGCAGTATTTTCTCCATAACCCGCCTTGCTGAAAAATGAAACAGGCTTGAGTTGATTCTCAAGCCTGTTTTTATCATTTACTTTTAATTTTGTTGACGATTACCCCAAGACGGGTGTTATAGAAATCCTTTTTGCGTTTTTCTGCAGGGGTTAACGGAGCGGGTTTTATGACCTCAACAACAAGCTCTGCCATATTGCCTGCATCGCACACAAACGGCTGTGTCATACAAATGCCGCCTCTGCCCTTAAGCTGACAGCGCACGTAGCAGCTTATTTTATCGCTTTTTTCAAAAAGATTAACCGTTGAAACCATTTCACCGTCTTTTTCTGCAGTTACTGCTTCAATAATCTCACCGTCGGCAATCCATTCAATTGCATTGCAGTTTTTGCCTTTAACGGTTATAGTCTGTGCATCTTCGTCAACCTTTAAATCCGTAACAACGGGCACAGGACCTTCACCCTTAAAATCTTCGCCAAGCTCATTTTTGGCGTAACGCGCAACAGCAAAGAAATGGCCGTTTTCCATTGCCGTGCGCAGATTTTTAAGCGAATATTCGGGCAGAATAAAATCCATAAACGCCGTGTCTATTTCGCACACTCTGTGAGCGTCGCTGTTGCCGAAGCCCCAGACGTTTCTGCCCTCGGGAATAAGCGTTCTGAGCAATCCGTCCCAAAGAATTCTGTCGCTTCTGTTGGGGCGGTCATACATATTCAGCACTTCCATACCGACGCAGGATTTATATCTGCGGAATAAATCGGCAAAAAACGCAATGTTTTCAGGCACTCTTGCGCAATCGGGGTCTTTGTATGCACCGAGCCAGTCCGAAGGATGGTTGATGTGTGAAATGCCGCCGCTTTCTTCAACAAGTCTGATAGGGATTTCATAATCGTTTTCTTTGCCGAATTTGCCCTCATAAACGTTGGTGAAATAGCCGTTAACGTGGTTTTTCATAAGGGTAAACATATTGGCTTCTATTGCATCGGGTACGCACTGCATACCTCTTTTTTTTGTGCGTGCGCCGCCTGCCGTTTTGTGTGTGCCGTCAAGCACCGCATGGTACATACTTGTTGAGGGATGGCTGCGTTTGCCGTGCCAGATACGCTGAAAGCGGAAAAGCGGAATCATTGTAGGCTCTTTATCCCATTCCTTGCCGACTATTCCGTGCTCCGCAAAAGCAAGAATATCAAAATCGTTATCGTAAAAGCCCTCCACCATCTCTGTCATGGTGTTGTTTGCATCACTGTAAGTGGAATGGGTATGAAGATTTGTTTTATAGTGGTTTTCGGGTTCTGTGATAAGCTCCGAAACACTCTGATAGGGGTTTGTTATTTTGAATTTTTTCATAATAACCTCCTTAAAAGCAACTTTCGTCTGTCGGTATTATATCATATCAGCCGTATGAATTCAACTGTTGCCGTGCCGATTAATTAAAAAAAACCGCCGATAACTTGAATTGGGTTGAAATGTGAAAAAATCAACTGTATTATGATATTGAGCAAAGGAGTGATTAAGTGAAATTCAGGTTAATTATCGATAAAAACCATGATGAAGAGGTAACGGTTTATGCTCACGCCAAAACACCGCTTACCGACAAAATCGAACAGCTTGTTTCAGAAAACAACTTTGAGCTTATCGGCTACACGGACAAAGAGGCAGTCCGCCTTAACATCAACGAAATTTGCCGTTTTTTTGTTGAGAACAACAAGGTTTTTGCCGAAACCGCAAAAGAAAAATACAGGCTGAAGCTGCGCCTGTGGCAGCTTGAAGAAAAACTGCCTGCAGGCTTTGTTAAAATCAATCAGTCCTGCCTTGCAAACATCGGTATGATTGAACGGTTTGATGCTTCCTTAACAGGTTCTTTGCTTGTTAAATTCAAAAACGGCAACACAGACTATGTTTCAAGGCGTCAGCTTAAAACAGTCAAAGAAAGGTTGGGATTATAATGAACAAATATTTAAAAGAGTTTTTACACAGAGGTCTTATTTTCGGCGGCTTCGGTCCCCTTGTTTTGGGCATTGTTTATTGGATTATTTCTGCGGTGCACGGCGATATTGAAATCAGCGGATTCGATATTTTTCTGGGCATAATTTCAACTTATATGCTTGCTTTTGTGCAGGCCGGCGCATCTGTTTTTAACCAGATTGAGCACTGGCCCTTGCCCAAATCACTTTTGTGCCATTTTTCTTCGCTTTTTGTTGCCTATTCTCTTTGCTACATAGGCAACACGTGGATACCGTTTGAACCGATGGTGCTTCTTGTGTTTTTTGCCGTTTTTACGGTAACGTTTTTTGTGATTTGGTTCTCAGTTTATTTTGCAGTAAAAGCAACAAGCAAAAAGCTCAACGCAGGCATAAAATAAAACATGCAAAACAGAACAAACCGTTTTCAATCAGGCTTGCAACACCGTTGCAGGCCTGATTTTGCGTGTCAAAGGCAGCCGAATTTTACAATTTTTGGTTGACTATGTTCAGTTTTTATCTTATAATGTATTAAGATAATTATAGTAGGAAGTGTTTGCAATATGAGCGAGCCCCGTTTAATCGTTATGCTCACACATAATGACCAAACAATTGAAAATGCCTGTGAAGTCTTTGAGAAATGCAAAAACTCAAAGGCTGATTGCTGGGGCTTCAAAGAAAGCGGTCTGCCGGAAGAGCAGATGAAAAAGCTTTTTGCCGAGATGAAAAGCTGCGGCAAAACAACCTTTCTTGAGATTGTTGCTTACACAGAAGCCGAGTGCCTCGAAGGCGCAAGAATTGCCGCCGATTGCGGTTGCGACGTGCTTATGGGCACAAAGTTTTTTGATTCCGTTAACGAATTCTGCAAAGCAAACAACCTTAAATATATGCCGTTTGCAGGCATGGTTTACGGCAGACCCTCCGTGCTTGAAGGCACCGCAGAAGATATGATAAACGAAGCAAAAGAATACCTTGCAAAGGGTGTTTACGGCATCGATTTTCTCGGCTACAGGTTCAAAGACGGCGATTCCGTTGCCCTTAACAAAGCTTTTGTTGAAGCAATCGACGCTCCCGTTTGCATAGCCGGCAGTGTTAACACAATTGAACGCCTTGACGAAATCAAGGCACTCAGTCCCGGTTATTTCACCATTGGCGGCGCTTTCTGGGAAAACCGTTTCGGCAACGATTTTTGTGAAGAAATCAACCGCGTGTGCGATTACATAAGCAACAAATAATTTTTCGGAGCGAACAAGATGCTTAAGAAATTTTATCCCTATGAATATGTTCAGAGCGTTTTTGCCATTGACTACCAAAAGCTTTATGAGCTTGGCTACAAGGCAATAATCTTTGATATTGATAACACGCTTGTTCACCACGGCGAGGATTCCACCCCCGAGGTTGATGAGCTTTTTAAAACAATTCATGCAACGGGGCTCAAAACAATCCTTCTGTCAAACAACACGGATGAAAGAATAGAAAGATTTCTTGCAAACATAGATTCGCCCTATGTCTATGACGCCCACAAGCCTGAAACCGCAGGCTATTTTGAGGCGCTTAAAATACTCGGCGTTAAAAAAGAAGAAGCCGTCGTTATCGGCGACCAGGTTTTTACCGATATTCTCGGCGCAAACAAAAGCGGAATACCAAGCATCCTTGTTAAATTTTTACAGCATAACGAAAACGAAAAAATCGGCAAAAAAAGACAGCTTGAAAAAGTTATTCTTTTTTGCTATAAGCACAAAAAATCCTGTTGCAACAGGATAGGCGATATACATAAAAAGGGGGAAACCGCCAATGCCCGCTAAACAGAAAAAGCTTTTTTGCGACCTTCACCCTGCGTGCTACGCAATCTCTGTTCAGAAAGAGGTCAGCAAACGCCACCTTAAAAACCTTCTGAGCAAAGAAAAAATTGCCAAAAACAAGTCAAAGGAGCTTTTGCCCAACGTTGTGCACAGCCACAGCTCAAATATGATTAAGCGCGCACCCGGCGTTGACCTCACTCTGCAGCTCAACAAAGCGGTTAACATTGACCTTGCAGGCAGCAAGATTGACGGCATTGTTATTCATCCGGGCGAAGTTTTTTCTTTCTGGCAGACAGTCGGCAAAGCATCAGAAAAACAGGGTTATAAAGAAGGCAGAGTTATCAAGGCAGGCAGGCTTGTTTCCGGCACGGGCGGCGGACTTTGCAACCTGGGCAACACCATTCATCTGCTTATCCTTCACAGCCCCCTTGAAGTAACCGAATTCCACAAGCATTCCGATGCTCTTGCACCTGACGAAGGCAAACGTGTGCCCTTCAGCGCAGGCACGTCAATCAGATATAATTATATTGATTACAGATTCAAAAACACCACCGACTGCGATTTTCAGCTTCACATCTGGTGTGACGGCGAAACACTCAACGCCGAGCTCCGCAGCGAAAAGGACTTCCCTCACAGCTATGAGCTTGTTGAAGAAGACCACCACTTCTGCAAAGAGGGCGAAAAATATTACCGCAGGTCAAAGATATACAGAAACGTTATCGATAAGGCAAGCGGCAAGGTTATTGACAAAGAGTTCATTCACGATAACCGCTCCGAGGTTATGTATGATTACAGTCTGATTCCCAAGGAATTGATAAGAGAATAAAAGCAACAGCACTCTTCTGCCCAAAGCAAAAGAGTGCTGTTTTTTTGGTCGGAGTGGAGGGACTTGACTCGCGCGCCTGCGGGCGCTTGGTCGCTCGCGGTCACAACAGTCCACCGGACTGTTGCTCTGTGCCGCTCGTCCTTCAAGTCCCTACTGATAAAAAAACACAAGCCGCTATGATGAAAGGCTTGAATTTTTGGTCGGAGTGGAGGGACTTGAACCCCCGGCATCCTCCTCCCAAATGATAGGAAAACCCTACTTTATAGACGTTTCCGGTTATTTCTAACCATTTCTGCTCAAAATCACATCCTCTTTGATGCTTTTATCTCCTTTATATCCGTGTGTTCCGGT
>JAZNDY010000172.1:0-4448 GCA_045588295.1 Acutalibacteraceae bacterium | reverse complement strand
GATGCGATTATTTCGTTGCCGACAGCGGTGCAGTTATTATGACCCCTGACGGCACAGTGATTTCGGAAGTGCGATGTGACGGAAGCATTGCAAAACCGCTTATAACCAAGCTGTTTGAAATCGGATGCGACTCAGCATTTGTGCATACGGAATTTCCCTGCAGCATTTTTACCGATGAGGAAGACGTTAAAGAAAAATGCGGAATTCCTTTTGAAGATATGCCCGAGATTCCGTGGTTTACGCAGATAAGCACGTTTCTGCCTGACCTTGAATCGGCAGAGAGGGTGACCGCAACAATCAGAGAGATTTTCGGCGATAAGGTTAACCCTATGCAAAACGGCACCTGCATCGATATTGTGCGAAACGATATGAACAAGGCAAAGGGTTTATATATCCTTGCAGAGCATCTCGGCGCAAAATATGAAGATATCATTGCCGTTGGCGATAACACAAATGACAGAGATATGATTGCCGAATTCCGTTCATACGCAATGGAAAACGGCAATGATTTGATAAAAGAGCTTGCGGATTACATTATATCGGACGTTACGGAGCTTATTGAAAAAGAGCTTGGATGACCGTTGGTAAGAACCGAAGCAACCTTAAAAAACTTTAGTTCACCTTATGTTTTACAGGAATGCAAACCCGACTTGCTTGTTTTGACCGTGCAAATATGGTATAATTATATCAATGTAAAGACGGCTTTACATAAACAAAACAAAGGGGGATAAAATATGGGAACATCAGTATTATTGGTTTTTCTTGCGCCTGTTATGGCGGCTTACATTCTGTTTGGCGGTGCTTTTGAGGCGGTTTTCGGTTCGCCGACAGAAAAGGTTGTTTTGCCTTATGACGAGTCAAAGGGTATAGTCTGGGAATATGATAACGTTGACGACCCTTATATCAACCTCAAAGAGGTGCAAATCAAGGGCGATGAGCAGATTTTTGTTTTTGAAAACAGCGAAGACATAATTACGGCTCTGTTTAACATTGTTGTGAACAGCTTTTTTGATACAGGCTATGAAGGCAACGTTATGGACCTTGTGTTTACCGATGAAAACGGCAACGAAAAAACTTTCTATGCTTCAGCCGGAGGTATGATGTCTGCACCCGACATATTTGCTGCCGAGGAATGCCTTGTTACGCAGTACACCGTTACGGCAGAAAACCCGTCGGAATCGGGAAGCTGGGGGACAGTTTCGGGCAATGAATATGTTCTGGCAAAAAAGGCAGACGTTTCGCCGAGCGCAACCTTTACCGTTGTAAAAATGCCGTGTTATTCTGCGAAATATTTTTCGGTTGATTTTTCTTACTCAACCAATATAGTCGGACTTGAAAAGGTAACAACCTCTTTCGGCACTTCAGAGTCCGACGAGCTTACTGTAACAAATGAGCGCCGTGAACTTTATTACACAAGCGGATTGGTTAAATAAGCTTTTGAAACAGACTCTATTCTTTAAAACAGCAACAGCCTCCTGCAAACGCAGAAGGCTGTTTTTCTTATTCAAATTCAAACAGGTCATTCGGGGTGCAATCAAGAATTCCGCAAAGCTTCTCAATGGTTTCAAGCTGCAGACCGGTAAGAGTGTTATCACATATTTTATTAACGGTTTTATAGGTTGTTTGCATTTCTTTGACAAGCCAATATCTTGTTTTTTTCTTTTGGTCAAGAATTTCCTGAACTCTCATTTTTATCATTAATATCACCAATAAAATTTTAACACTGATTAACCAAATATATAATTAACCTGTTGATAGTGTACCAAGTGGTTGACTATTTGCAGTAAATGATGTATAATGAGTGCAAATAATCTGTTGATCAGATGTAAAAAGGAGTGAAAATTATGAAAAAATTTTTGGCAATGCTTCTTGCAGGTGTAATGCTTTTGAGCTTTGCGGCTTGCGGAGGAAAAACAAAAGAAAAAGATGGTGACAACGAGAAAAACAAAGTTGAGAAACAAGAGGGTAACGGAGACTATTTTGTTGAAGAAAACGAAGAAACTTTTGAAATCAACAGTAACAACCACGCTAACGGAAATTATTATATTGAGAGCACAACTGATTTCATAAACGGTCACGCTCTTATGATTCTTACAAATGAAGCGGAAGATCAAATGTATTATGCTGTGACCGATATAAACGGCAACATCACCTGCAAGGGCGAATATAGCTTGTTAAGTTCTATGATAATAGACGATACGTTTGAAATATCACAGGGTCACCGCATATATATCAAAAAGAATAGCCAAGACCTTGTTTGCAAGGACGTTAACGGCAAAACGCTTTATGAGGTAAGCGGAGTTATCGCAAGCGGCGATAATATCAAAAAAGTAAGGGTGCGCCCGAATACGGATGGTGCGGTTGTTCTGCTCAGAGAAATCACTGATATGTTTGAAGGTTCAACTCTGCAGATGGCGTATATTTCTGCTGACGGAAGCACAGTCAGGGAGTGGTCTGACCTTACCGTTGAAGGAGAAAAAGTTAAAAGCGGTGGCGTCATATATTTTGACAAAGAAACTCTCTGGCTTAGACTAAAAACAGCGTCGGGTTCTGTTTCGGCACATATTAATCTGAATGATAATACCGTTTATTATGACGAAGCAATGGATCGCGTTGGGGGCTTATCGTACGAAAAAATAATGCATGGATATGGTTATTCGACAGATAACGATGTTGTTAACGCAGACGGTATTGTTAATACTGAAGTAACATATGAGGAAAGCTTTTTCCGCTATGATGCAAGTGATTGTGTAGCTAAGGGCGAATATGATAATTTCCTGTATGACGTTGCAACGGGAGCGGTGATTTCAGAGTTGCCTTTTAACGATGATATGCGTGTGCTTAAGTGTTCCGCTTTCAGAAACGGGTACTCGCTGTTTATATTTGAGGGTGCAGATGGCGAGGAGTATTTAGGATTGATTGATAAAAATTCTCAATTCAAATTTGATCCTATTAAACTTGAAAAATCAATGAAGGTTGCTTACGGCGTTGAGGCAAATGATATATGGGATGGTGAACATATATTGTTGTTTGATACGTCGAAAAATAAATATATATTCCTTGATGCAAACGGTCAGAAAGTTGCAGAGTTTTCATATAAAGATATAGCGTTTGAAGTAGCCAGCACAATAAAAATGCCCGGTCATATAATTTCCAACGGAATGGTGAAGGCCAGTGTTTGGCGTGATTCATCTTATCGATACACTTTCATTAAATATAATGGTGAAATGCTTTTCCAAGACGGAAGAGTCTCTCTTGATTGATAGCAAAAACCCACGCTCTTTCGGGCGTGGGTTAAATTTTTTATTTCTTTGGTATTTCCTGAATGCCGTAGTGGTCAACGAGTGCGAAATATTCATCCTCTGTGATTGAAACCACCGAACCGTGGCGGGGATTGAGATGGTCCATTGAATATGTTGAGCGCTGAACACGTTTGAAATTCTGAAAATCCTTTGTCATCTGTGCAAAAAATGAGCCTTCACCGTATTCATCCATTATCATCATCCAGCTGTCAGTGCCGTTGATGCGGAACATTGAGCTGCCTTCAACGCCCCAATAGTTGAGCGAAACGATTTTGTAATCTGTGTTATAAGGACCTGTGAGGTTTTTGGAGCGAACGTATGCGATTTTCTGGGTCAGGTCTTCTTTGAAATAGAGGTAATAGTATCCGTCTTTTTCGTTATAGACTATATCACCGTCAATGCACTGCACGTTGCGTGTTTCGCCCGTTTCGGGGTCAACCTCGTTCCATCTGCCGTATAAAACCTTGGGTTCGGTTTCAAAGGTTTTGAAATCCTTGGTGTAGGCATAATAGTGACCTGCGGTGTCGTTTTCTGTTGTTGAGGTTGCCCAGTAGACCATATACATCTGAACGCTTTCATCCCAGATTGCCTGCGGTGCCCACGCTCTGTTTGTTGTTTCAAAGCCTTTGAATTGGCGGATGTCAATAACCGTTTCGTCAATCCAGTTGATAAGGTCATAGGATTTCCAGGTGATGAGCGCGTGGTTTGATGTCCAGCCTTCAAGCGCATTCATATCTGTTGCGATGATAAAATAGCATTCCTTGCCGTTTTCATCGTGACCTTTAAGAATATAAGGGTCACGCACGCAGCCTGTGCCGAGCTGCTGGTCAATTATCGGCTCGTTGTTATTGAGCGCCTCGAAACGGTAACCGTCTGTGCTGACTGCAAGGTGAATCTGCTGCTCATTGACCTCATTGCCCACAAAGTAGCAGAAAAGATATGCACCGTCACGGCTGACGGGCGGATAAACGTAATTGTTAAAAATGCAGTTAAAAAGATAATAGCCTGCCATAATAAACGCCATAAAAAAACGTTTGAAAGCCATAAGAGTCATCGTCTTACTCTCCTTTTTTCAGATGAACTCATTATATAACAGATTTTGCGAAATTGGAATAGTTTTTATGATATATTGTTGTTTTTTTGTGT
>JAZNDY010000171.1:0-3438 GCA_045588295.1 Acutalibacteraceae bacterium | reverse complement strand
ATAAAACACAGCAAAAAGTTTATATCGTCAGCCTCAACGCAATAATCGCTAACGTTAAAAGATGTTTGTTTGCCGCTGCACTCGGCTTCTTACATCGTTCATTAATCAGAGAATTGAAAGGATGCAGTGAAAGAAATGTTTGAAAAAGTTGTTGACATCATCCTCAACTATGTTGAGCCCGAAGAATCCATCACACCCGAAACAGGTATCAAAAACGGTCTTAGCATGACCTCATTTGACCTTGTTTGCCTCAGCGATGAAATCCACCAGGAATTCGGCGTTGTTCTTAACGCAGAGGATTTCAGAGAATGCGACACAGTCGGCGGCCTTGTTGCCCACCTTGAAAAGTGCGCTTGCTGATTTAAGCCGACAAAACATAACAGCAGGTAACCGTTACGGCTGCCTGCTGTTTTTTCTTTATCAGGTAAACTTTTGATTATTCTGCAGGAATAATGCATTCAACGTAGTGCTGCTCAACGTTTGCGGCACCGTCAGCACCGATTGTGACCGTTGTTGCACCGAGAAGGTCGTTTGTATAGTAACTGCCGTAGCCTGTTTTAACGGCATAGTTGAGTCCGATTCCCTCATAAACAATTCTGAAATCGTTTGCGTGGTCGTGACCGACTATCATATTCTTTGTGCTGCCCAGCTCTTTGCAGACACCGAAAAATCCGTTATTGACGGGAGCACTGCAAACGTCCTCGCCCTTTGTGCCCTGTGCTTCGGGAGCAAAGGCGGAGTCGATTTTGCCAACGTCACTGCTGCCGTAATATTTTTCCCACGCATATTTATACTCGTAAACGGGAATATGCATAAACACCGTGCTCTCAACAGTTTTGCCTGCGATAGCAGTTGTGCCGTTGACCGCCCACTTATACCACTCAATCTGGTTATCCCAGAGGTGGTCGTAGCCGCCGACAGTTGAGCCGTCATCCAACGTGTATTCGGCATTGTTATGGGTATCCATCATAAACAGTGTGTGGATGATTTTGCCGTTTTCGGTGATATTGATTACGTAGTTGCCGTAACCCATATCCTCGGGTCCAAACTCAAAAAGGCAGTTTTTTGCTTTATAAAGAAGATGTGCCGCCCAGAATTCGCTGATTAAGCACTGTCCGTCGTGGTTGGGCATTACGGGTGGCCAGGGAATACCGTAGGAATCAACCCACTTTATGAGATCAATGTAAGCCATTGTTCCCCACGCATTGTCGCCCGTGAGGGTGATGAGGTCGGGCTTGTACTCTTTAACAAGAGCATCAATCATCTTCTGTGTTTCATAGCCTCTGTCGGTATAAAGGATATCATCCTTAAGCTGAATATCGGCAAGGTTGAGAACAACAAAATCCTTGTTGGGGTCTTTTTTGATTTCAATATAGCTGTCTTTTGTGAATGCATCCGTTGCAGACCACTCATCAAAAAATTTTGACTCGCCAAAGTTTGAAACGTAAGCCATAACGGGAGAAAGAATCTGCGCGAGTGCGAGAATGCCTGAAATTATCAGTTTGAGAATTGCCATAATTTTACCTCCGCAATATATAATGCTAAAATTATACTGTTAAATACGGTAACTGTCAATTGCATTTAAAATTAAAAGATAAAAATATACATAAAACAAAGAAAACGGATGAGCCTGAACAAGTTCATCCGTTTTGTATTATTGAGTTATGGCTTTAATATGCATCGAGGGCAAAAAACATCAATATCGCCGTCACATCTTCCGTTCGGGTTTTTGGGGCGGATGAAATGGGCATTTTGCTTGGGCGAAGGCGTATGAGGATACGCCGAGAACAAGAAAATGTTCATTTCGCCGTCACATCTTCCGTTCGGGTTTTCGTGGCGGATGAGATTGGCGTTTTCTTTGGCCGAAGATGTATCAGGTATACATCGAGGGCAAAAAAACGTCAATATCGCCGTCACAGAAATCCGAATTATTCGGGAATGCCGTAGTGCTCGATAACATAGTCCATATCCTTATCGCCTCTGCCTGAAAGGTTGATAAGAATTGAACCCTTATCCATAGTTTTTGCAAGCTTCATGCCGAAAGCAACTGCGTGCGAGCTTTCGATAGCAGGGATAATACCCTCAAGGCGTGAAAGCTTATAGAAAGCGTCAATGGTTTCTTCGTCATTGATAACGTCATATTTAACTCTGCCGAGTTCCTGAAGAAAAGCGTGTTCGGGGCCTGATGAGGGATAGTCAAGACCGCTGGCTACGGAATAAACGGGAGCAGGTTCGCCGTTTTCGTCCTTGAGCATAATGCTGTTAAAGCCGTGCATAACGCCCTCTGTGCCATACTTGAGGCTTGCTGCGTGGTCGCCAAGCTTGGGACCTCTGCCGAGAGGCTCAACGCCGTAAATATCAACAGGGTCGTTGAGGAAGCCTGCAAAAAGACCTGCAGCGTTTGAACCGCCGCCAACGCAAGCAACGATTGATGAGGGCAGATGGCCCGTCATTTCAATAAACTGCTCTCTTGCTTCAATGCCGACTACGCTCTGGAAATCACGAACCATCATCGGGAAGGGATGGGGGCCGAGAACCGAGCCGATGCAATAGATTGAATCCTTATATTCCTTGCTGTATGCATCAAAAGCAGCGTCAACAGCTTCTTTGAGAGTCTGCAGACCGTGGGTAACTTCAACAACGTTTGCGCCGAGGATTTTCATTCTGGCAACGTTTGGCGCCTGCTTCTTTATATCAACAGAGCCCATATAAATATCACATTCAAGGCCGAAATAAGCCGCGGCAGTTGCAAGAGCAACGCCGTGCTGACCTGCGCCTGTTTCGGCAATAACCTTTTTCTTGCCCATATATTTTGCAAGAAGAGCTTCACCCATGCAGTGGTTAAGCTTGTGAGCACCCGAATGGTTAAGGTCTTCACGCTTTGCATAAAGCTGAACCTTGCCGCCGAGTGAATCTGAAAGTCTTTCAAGATGTGTTACGGGAGTGGGTCTGCCCTGGAATTCTTTTCTGATTCTGCGAAGCTCAGCGATGAACTTTCTGGACTGGCAGATTGAATAATAAGCCTCTGTGATTTCAGCCATTGCAGCTTTGAGCTTATCATCAATATAAACACCGCCGTATTTGCCGAAATAGCCGTCTTTATCAGGATAATTGTTAAAATAAGTTTCAAAATCAACGCCGTTAAGTTTCATTGTTTTTTCCTCCGTATAAATAAAAGTAGTGAGATTTGTTTTTTGTGTTTTGAATTAAAAGCCAAGCCTCACCATCGTTTAGTTAACAAAACCATAGTTATCACCTTTGCATAAAGTCACGCGGATAAAATAAAAAAACGCCCTTGACAGTCTGAACTGCCAAGGACGAATAAAAAGCTTTATCCGTGGTGCCACCTTGATTCGCCGCCTGAAGCGACGCACTTTGCGGAATACTATCATA
The DNA here is from genome assembly GCA_045588295.1 of Acutalibacteraceae bacterium. Lineage (GTDB taxonomy): Bacteria > Bacillota > Clostridia > Oscillospirales > Acutalibacteraceae > CAG-177. The sequence goes on along the minus strand of JAZNDY010000171.1, from coordinate 45 downwards.
TCCCCGGCAACTGACGCGTGCCAGACGTTGCAGAATACTTTGCCT
>JAZNDY010000170.1:0-9229 GCA_045588295.1 Acutalibacteraceae bacterium | reverse complement strand
AACCGCCATGCCCTGAATACGGCAAACACTGCGGCCTGTTGAAGATACTTCACGCGCCAGCGTAACGCACATATCTTCCGTTTCAATTTCATTATCGCTCACAAGAGTGTTAAGCGTCAGATAAACCTTGACGTTTCTTTTGTGGCAATAATCAACGGCGTTTTTAAGCTCGCCGTCATCAAAGTTAGAGGCGTTCCGCCTTGCGTTGAATGCTTTGCCGCCAAGATAAACGGCGTTTGCGCCGCACCTGACAGCCGCTTGCATCGCCTCAAAGCTGCCTGCGGGGGCAAGGATTTCAGCCGCCATTATTTGCCTGCACGGAGAGCTGCAAGTTCTTTTGCAAGTCTTTCTGCTTCACGCTTTGAGATTTCAGCGTCTGTTCTTGCTCTTGCGGCATCTTCAAGATATTCCTGAATCTGTGTGCGCAGGTTTTCTGCGGTAATCTCGCATTTCTTTGCGGCGTCTGCATACTCAAGAGCTGTTACGATAGCTGCCTGAGTAACGGAAATTCTTGTGTTGGTGCTCATAAGAGTGCTGATTTTTTTATCAAGCTCTTCGCCGAGAGCGGCAACGTAATCAAGATCATCGTCTGTTGAAAGGTTATATTCTTCGCCTGCGATTAAAAGTCTGATTTTTTCCATTGTGTTTTCACTCCATAATTATTTAATACGCAATAATTATACAGCATAAATTCAAAAGAATAAAGACATTTTTTAAATTTTTTTCAAGAGTTTTTTTCTTTTGTTGCGAAATTGCAAATATTGTGGTATATTCTAATAAAAGTACAGTCACGAAAGGTTGGCTTTTATGAAAAAACTGTTTGCGGCGCTCCTTGCGGCGGCAATGCTTCTGCTGTTTGGCGCGTGCTCCGCAAAAAATGAATATGCGCTTAAAATTGAGGGAACGGAAATAAGCGGCGAGATTTTTGCTTATTACCTTGATAAGGTTGCCGCCGCGCCCGAGCGATACGGTCTTAAAAAGGATGCGTCCGCAAATGAGCTGAAAAAAGCGGCTGTCAACGAATGCAAGCGCTACGTTGCCGTTAACACGGATTTCAAAAACAGCGGCAAAGCCCTTACGTCTCCCCAAAAGGTTGAAATTTCAGAAAAAGTCAATAACGTCTGGCTTCGCTACGAAAGCCATTATAACAAAATCGGTGTTTCAAAGCAGACGCACAACAAGATAATCACCTGTGAAAAATATGAAGAATCGGTTTTCACAGCCCTTTATGATAAGGGTACGGGCGATGCCGCCGCAGAAAAGAAGCTTCAGGATTATTTTTACACAAACTACGTCAGCTTCCGCACGGTTTGCGTTTATTTTACGTCTGCAAACGGTGAGCCGCTGAGCTTGCTTGAAAAAAACGAAATGCTTGCCGTTTTTGACCAGCTTGCCGTTTCAAAAGCAACCACGCCCGAAGCCTTTACGCAAGGTTTCCTTGACGAAGGATATTCGGCTTCCGACACGGTTATTCTCAAAAAGAATTCAGACGGTTACCCCGACGGTTTTTTTGATGCCGTTTATAAACAGGCCGACTCAACCGTGCAGGTAATTGTTTATAATGACTGCGTTTTTGCAGTTTACAAAGAAAATCTGCGCGATAAAGGCGAAAGTGTTTTTGCCGCATACCGTTCAGTGTGCATCAACGATATTTATTCTGCTGAAAACGAAAAAAGAATCAGTCTTACGGTTGCGGACCTTAAGGTTGAAGAAAACAGCAAAGTGATTGATGCAATTTACGGCAAAGTAAAGGGTTAAAAGAGGTATTAAGATGCAGGATATAAACAAAATATGGCCTGAATGGAAAGTTGACGGCATTATCGGCGAAGGTTCATTCGGCAAGGTTTATAAGTGCGTGCGTGAAGAATTCGGCATGACGTTTGAAAGCGCAGTCAAGGTTATAAACATACCTGCAGGTATGGCGGAATACGAAAGCATCCGCACGGAATGCAACTCCGAAGCTGAACTCAGATCGTTTTTTGAGGGCATTGTTTCGGATTTTTCAAACGAAATCAAGCTGATGCTGATGCTCAAGGGCGCGGCAAACATCGTTTCTGTTGATAACTATAAAATAGTTGAAAAAACAGACGAATTCGGCTGGAAAATCTATATTTTTATGGAGCATCTCACAAGCTTTGTGGATTATTGCGCAGGCAAAAGCTTCACCGAAGACGAGGTTAAGAGCTTTGCGCTGGATATGCTCAACGCATTGACCATCTGCGCCAAAAGCAACATAATTCACAGAGATATCAAGCCTGCAAACATCTTTATTGACCGCTTCGGCTCATATAAGCTTGGCGACTTCGGTGTTGCAAGGCAGCTTGAAAGCTCCGTAAGCATGATGAGCAAAAAAGGCACTTATAACTATATGGCACCCGAGGTTTTTAAGGGTGACAAATATGATAAGCGTGCCGATATCTATTCGCTGGGTATGGTTATGTATAAGCTTCTCAACAATAACCGTGACCCGTTCATTGACCCCCATAAGCCTATGGTAACTTATGCCGAAAAAAGTTCGGCGGCAGACCGACGCTGGAGAGGCGAAAAACTGCCTGCCCCCTGCAACGCAAGCCCTGCAATGGCTGAAATCATTCTTAAAGCAGTTGAATTCAACCCCGAAAACCGCTATGCGGATGCGGCGGAATTCAAAGCGGCTGTTCTGGCGGCTGACAAACCCGTTTATCAAAACGAGCCAACCGTTGCCGCAAACGATTATTTTGAGCAGACCGTAGCCGCAAGGGATTTTGAGCTTCCCCTGCCCTCTGCCGTTAATTCAGCCTACGGAATCAGCGATGAGCCGACAACGTTTGCAGATGATGAACCCACACAGTTCATTGATTATGACCCGACTGTTTTTGCCAACGACGGTGCAACGGTTATGGCAAACGATGAACCAACGGTTTTTGCAGAAAATGAAGCAACAGTTACGGAGATTGAAGAGCCTACTGTTTTTGCAGATGACGAAGCAACTGTTATGGCTGAAGCTCCCGAAGTGAATAAAGTGCCTGCCGTTATCAAAAAGACCCTGAACTATCAGATTGCAGACGAAAACACACCCAAGAAAAACAAGGTGTCTGCCGTTGCAAAAAGAACGGTCGAATATCAGGTTTCTGACGGCTCCGCTCCCAAAACAAAATACATTGCCCCTGTCAAAAGCATATCTGTTTCTCAAAAAGAAAAAGATGATGCAGAATTATTTCAGAAGCTCAGGTCATTTGATGTGAAACATTTTGCGGCTGCGCTGTGTTTGGGAATGGCATTAACCACCACGATATCCGCATTTGCGTTCAGATTTCTTCAATATAACTGGGAAATAGATTCATCATTTTCAATTCCGATTTTAACCTTGATGGCATGCGTGGGATTGTGGTTATACGGCGCTTTAAAGAAAAATTCGGTTGCTTTGCTTTCAAGCTTGATTATGTGCATCGGCTCTGTTGCCTATGCGTATTTCTTCACGTATTTCGCAACGCCCGTAATGATTATCTTTTTCGTTGCTGTTGAATCGCTTGCAGCCGGAATATGTCTCGCTTCCATACGGCTTGACAATAAGAATTTCAAGCCTGAAGAACTTGCCCAAAAAAGAACTTTACCCTTTTATCCGCGCACAACGGCAATTGTAACAATGGTTGCCACCGCCTTATCCTTTGTCCTTTCAGTGTTTGTATTTTTGACATATGGAGGTTTTTCAATAATTATTACCGCACTCCTCGTTCTCGATTTGCTGGTCTTTTACATTGCTGCTCTTTCAATGTCAGGCTCTGTCAGCTGGGGTAAAGGCTTGAAATTTGTTTCTTTCTTCGAGCTTGCGTCTAAAATTTTTACAGCATTTTATTATAGCGCTATCCTCCTCTTTAAGTTCAATGGGATTATCTGGCTTTTAGTTTCTATCCTGCTCACTTCAATCCCTGTAATTATCGTAATTATGCCGATGTTTACAGATTACAACAAAATTGAAACAGACTGACCAACGCAAAAAGGCGTGCACAGCATTATTGCCGTGCACGCCTTAACTTATTGCGCTTTGAAATTCTTATTTTTCGGGAATGATGATGTAATCGTCAAGCTTTTCTGCCTGAGCCATAATCTCATCATAAGTCATACCCTTAACGGTTTCGCCGTCGCTGTAAATGATTTCGCGTGTTTCTGCGTTTGAGCGGTGCAGCTTATAAGTGCCGTAATCGCCTGCGGCAAGTGCGGCTTCAAAAGCGGCGTCGTCTGCAAAAATCTTATGCACCAGCATATAGGAAGCAACGCCGTCTGCGTTTGTATAAATAGTAACGGAATTCAGCGAAGCAACGCTTTTGAGCTTAATTCTTTTGCCTGCAATTGCACTGATTTTGGTTGAGGCGGCTGTTTCTTCCGTTGCCTGCACCTGTGAGGTTGCGGTTTCATCTTTTTTTGTTTCTTTGCCGCCGCATGCCGCAAAAGCAAACAGCGAAGCAAAAACAAGCATTAATGCCAGAATCTTTTTCATTTTAATTTCTCCTGATTATTCAACAATGCTGTAGCCGAAATCCTTGACTCTCTGATACATTGCGTCATAGGTTTCGTTTGCAAGATATTTATCGTTTGTGTATCTGTGGATGATAAGTCTTAACGATGAATCAGAGCTTTCGTATGCAAAATTCTTTTCTGTTTTCATATCGGAAACAGCTCTGTCAAACGCTTCCGTTGTGGGGTAATAAGTATAACGAGTCCAGCTCTTATACTTACCGTTGCCGTCAAAAAGAATAATCTCATAGCATTCTTTCATGCCAACCTGATGGTCACTGCTGAGGAAAACAATCTTTTTGTTTTTCTCTGTTTTGCCAAGGCCGTTAAGTGTATCCTGTTTGTCTGCGATGATATCGTTTTCCTGCTTTATTGATGCCGCAACCTCTCTGGACTCTTTTTCTCTGTTTGCCTGCTGTGAAGCGTGCAGAGAAGCCAGCCTTTCTTCTTCGGTCAGCTCTTTGCCCTTACAGGAAGCCAAAGCAAAAAGCGTTGCGAAAACGCAGAGAATTGCCAAAAACTTTTTCATAATCATACCTCCGAAAATATAGCTTTACATTATATATTAGGACACATTTTTTTAAAAATGTCAATCCTTTTGCTTTAAATTTTTAATTTGTTAAAACAGTTGCAACCTGCGCGAAACAAAAGCCGCCCATTTTATGAAGTTTTTGGATATCAGAATAAAAAATAACCATAAAAACACAATTTTCGCATTTTGTTTTGTTGACAATAAACAATATATCTGTTAAAATGAATTGATTATATTTATAAGCAGAGGAGTGCACCTCTGCTGTGAGAATAAAAGGAGGCAATTAAAATGACTGATTCAAGAACCCTTGCGTATATCAACCTTTACGCAGTGCTCGGTTCCCTCGAAAACCTCTGCGAGCTCGCTCCCGAGGCAAGCAGTCTGCTTACAAACAAGAAGCCCATCTCCATCGGCTTTGAGGTTAAAGGCGGTCCCAGCGCCACAATCACCTTTAAAAACGGCAGATGCAGAATGGAGCAGGGTTGCACAAAGTGCGACGTTAAGCTCCCCTTCAGCTCCTGCGAAAAATTCCACGGCCTTATTGACGGCACAACAACTCCCATCCCCTCAAAAGGCTTCCATCACATCAACTTCCTTCTTAAGAGCTTCACTCAGCTGACAGACCTTCTTGCCAAATATATGCGTCCCAGCCCCGAAGACCTTAAGGACCCCGAATTCTTCAGAATCAGCACTCTTCTGCTGCTCAACACAATCACTGTTGCTATTGCCCAGATTGGTAACAACGACGAAATAGGCAAGTTCTCGGCAAGCAATATGGTTGACGGCGATATTTCATTCAGCATCAAGGGTGCCGCTTCAACAACAATCAGAGTTAAAGACCACCGCCTTCTCGGCATCAAAAAAGCAAGTGACAACCCCAGAGCAATTATGGAATTCAGCTCCATCGAGCTTGCAAGAGACCTCTTTGACGGCAACGTTAACGCTATTGCCTGCGTCGGTTCGGGCGATATCACTATGAGAGGTATGATTTCAATGCTTGATAACCTCAACAGAATTCTTGACAGAGTTGCTCTGTATCTTGCATAAGGAGGTAAGAGGATATGAGTATGAAAATTAACACACACGATAAAAGTGCTGAGCTCTTTCAGAGAGCAGCAAAAGTAATCCCCTCAGGTCTTTACGGCCATCAGGGCCCTGCAGAAGGCTGCTGCATCCCCGTTTCAGCCTATCCCCTTTTCAGCCAGAAGGCTGAAGGCTCATATTTCTGGGACGTTGACGGTAACAGATACATCGACTATATGTGCGCATACGGCCCCAACGTTCTCGGCTATAATGACCCCGACGTTGACAGAGCAGTTATGGAGCAGATGAAGATTGAAAACTGCGTTACCGCTCCCTCAACAAAAATCATTGAGTTTGCAGAGCTTATGGTTGACACCGTTGCTTCTGCTGACTGGGCATTCTTTGCAAAGAACGGCGGCGACACAACAACAGCCGCTATTATGACAGCAAGAGCCGCAACCCACAAAAAGAAGATTATCTTTGTTAAGGGTTATTACCACGGCGTTGCTCCCTGGTGCCAGAAAGTTGACTACCCCGGTGTTATCCCCGAAGACGTTGCAAACAACCTTTATGTTGAATGGAACAATTTTGAAGACCTTGAAAGAATTGTTGCAGAAAACGAGGGCGAAATTGCCGCTTTCATTTCAACACCTTATATGCACGGCAACTTTGTTGATAACATTCTTCCTGCTGAAGGCTATTGGCAGAAAGTCCGCAAGCTCTGCACAGAAAAGGGCATCGTTCTTATTGTTGACGACGTTCGCTGCGGTTTCAGACTTGACCTTGCAGGCTCCGACCATTTCTACGGTTTTGAAGCTGACCTTATCTGCTTCTGCAAAGCTCTTGCAAACGGCTGGAACGTTTCCGCTCTCTGCGGTAAGGATTGGCTCAAGAGCTCAATCAGCGGCCTTTCATACACAGGCAGCTATTGGATGAGCGCAGTTCCCTTTGCAGCCGCCATCGCCTGCATCAACAAGATGAAAGAAATTGACCTGCCCAAGATTTGCCTTGAAAAAGGCACAATGCTCACAGACGGTCTTAAGGCTGCAGCCGCAAACAACGGCTTTAACCTTAAAGTTTCGGGCGAACCCGCTCTCTTCTACCTTATGCTTAAGGATGACAACTCACTTATGCTTCACCAGGAATGGATTGCAGAAGTTGTTAAGAGAGGCGTTTATATGACCAACCACCACAACCACTTCATCAACGCATCACTCTCTGATGAAGATATCAAGTTCACTCTTGAGGTTGCAGACGATGCATTCAAAGCTCTTCGCAAGAATCACCCCGAGCTTGGCTGATAAGGTTAACATTTGCGGCGTTTGCCGCTGATTTATAAACATTATAAAGGAGGAATATTCCTATGGCATTAACAAAACAGGAATGGCTTGCTCTTGAAGAAAAGGCTTATGAGCTGCGTCAGCTTTGCCTTGACACCACATTCTGGGCAGGCAGTGCTCACATCGGCGGCGGTATGAGCGTTATGGATATGCTCGCCATTCTTTACTACAAGTACATGAACTACAAGGTTGAAGACCCCAACTGGGAAGACAGAGACCGCTTCATTCTCAGCAAAGGTCACGCAGGCGTTGCTCTTGCAAGCCTTGTTTGCCACGTTGGTTTTGACGATAAAGAAAAGCTCAAGACCTTCAACCTCAGCAACTCCACAATGGGTATCCACCTTGACTCCAACAAGGTTAAGGGCGTTGATGCTTCCACAGGTTCACTCGGTCACGGTCTGCCCATCGCTCTGGGCACTGCTCTTGCAGCAAGAGTTCTCGGCAAAGACTATAAAACCTTCTGCATCATGGGCGACGGCGAGCTTGACGAAGGCTCAAACTGGGAAGCAGCTATGGCAGCTGCTCACTTCAAGGCAGATAACCTCATCTCTTTTGTTGACCGCAACAAGTGCATGATTGACGGCAGAACAGAAGACGTTATGGCTCTTGAACCCCTTGCAGACAAATGGGCAGCTTTCGGCTTCATCGTTAAGGTTGTTAACGGCCATAACTTCAATGAGCTTGCTGAAGCTATTGACTTTGCTCTTGAAAACAAGAGCGGCAAACCCGTTATGATTATTGCTGACACCATCAAGGGTGAAGGCGTTGACTTTATGGAAGATAACTTTATGTGGCATTACGGCGCAATCAACGAAGAAAAATATGAGATTGCAAAGGCAAGCCTTAAAAAACACTATGCTAAGCGCGTAGCTCGCGCAGAAAAGGAGGGCATCTGATCATGGCAGGAGGATTAACCTACACAGCTGCAGAATCAACCGCTTTTTCAACTGCTGAAATTTACGGTAAGGCTCTCTGCGAGCTTGGCGAAAAGCATCCCGAGGTTGTGGCTCTCACAGCTGACCTTGGTAAATCAACAAAAATCGGTATGTTCGGCGAAAAATTCCCCGACAGATTCTTTAACGTTGGTATTGCAGAACAGAATATGTTCGGCGTTGCCGCAGGTATGGCAAAGGCAGGTCTTGTTCCCTTCCTTTCAACCTTCTCGGTTTTCGCTTCTCTCAGAAGTGCTGACCAGCTTCACACAGACATCTGCTACCAGAACATCAACGCAAAGGTTATTGCAACCCACGCAGGCACATCATTCGGTCAGGCCGGTTCAACTCACCACGCAATCTGCGACCTTGCAGTTTGCCGCTCAATCCCCAACCTGACAGTTATCTGCCCTGCTGACGGTCTTGAAACTTATAATGCAGTTCACGCTGCATATGATAACTTCGGACCCTATTACATCCGTATCAACAGAGGCTTTGACCGCGTTCTTTATGAAAACAGCGATTACGGCTTCGAAGTTGGTAAGGCTGTTACAATCAACGAAGGCTCCGACATCACGGTTATCGCTTGCGGTTCCTGCGTATTCCAGGCTTATCAGGCAGCTAAATTCCTTGAAACAAACGACGGTCTTAAGGTAAGAGTGCTCAATATGCACACCATCAAGCCCATCGACAAGGAAGCTATCGTTAAGGCTGTTATGGACACACGCCGCATCATCACGGTTGAAGACCACAACGTTATCGGCGGCCTCGGCAGTGCTGTTGCAGAGGTTATCGTTGAAGCCGGTAAGGGTTGCGCATTCAAGCAGCTCGGTATTCCCGATAAGTTTGCTCCCATCGGTCTGCACGAAGACATTATGTCTGCTCTCGGCATTGACCAGAACGGCATT
>JAZNDY010000169.1:0-3052 GCA_045588295.1 Acutalibacteraceae bacterium | reverse complement strand
CGTCAGGGATTTCGGTAATCACATAATCATCAGATATCGGATACGCCCCCAGATACAAGCCTTTTGCACGGTTTGCGTTAAGATAAACCTCATCAGTCAGACCCGGCTGATAAACCGCAAAATCGCCCTCAACATAATCATAGGGTTTTATATCGGGCGGAGTATCAAACACCAGGCGCAAATCTGTTTCAACCTTTTCGCCGCCAACCGTTACTGTTGTTGCCTCGTAATAATAGTTGCCGTATGAAATATCAACCTCGCTTTTTATCTGCGCTTTAATGCGGTATTCAGCGCCCGCATAAGAAACAACAGGTTCAAGAACAAAGGTGTTTGTGGCAACCAGCAAAACGCAGGCAAGCACGCCCGAAGCCGAAAAAAGGGGCATAATTTTAGCTTTTCTGAGCTTTTTTGAAAAAAGTGCAACAACCAGAGCAACGGCAAAAACTGCCAACGCAGCCGCCGTTACTCCGGTTTCTTTGTCAAACAAAAACGCTATAGTTAAAAACACCGTAAAGCCGATAACAGCAAACGGGCGTTTCATCAATGATCACCCAACGTTATTTTTCTATAAGAGGAATGACACCGAGGAAAACAATATCGTCTCTCTCTGCGGCATCGCCCTCTGCCAGCACGGCAGCTTTTGCAACAACGTTTGCATCAAACTTTGCACAAAGAGCTTCAACCGCCTTGAGGGATTCTCCGGTGCTGATAACGTCATCCAGAATGACAACTCTTTTACCTCTCATCTGTTCGCCCTCAACACCGTCAACAATGAGAGTTTGCTCTGCATCCGTTGTTATTGAACGAACGTTGACCGAAACGGGATTCTGCATATAGAGCTTTGCTCTTTTTCTTGCAACAAAGTATTTCTTACCGCTCTGCCTTGACATCTCATAAGCAAGAGGAATGCTCTTGGCTTCAGGTGTGAGAATATAATCAAATTCAGGCAGTTTTTCAAGAAGTTTCGTTGCGGAATGAACGGTAACCTCCACATCACCGAAAAGAATAAATGCGGCGATATCAAGCTTATCGTTAAGAGGGCAACGCATAAGATCTCTTTTGAGTCCCGCTATATCAACTGTATAATACTGCATAATATCTACCTCCGTCAAAACAGTGCAAATCAACCTGCGGGCCAGCCGAAGCTTCTGCCTCCCATAAGGTGGAAGTGAAGATGTTTAACCGTCTGACCTGCGCTTTCACCGCAGTTGTTAACGATTCTGAAGCCGTCGTCAAGACCTTTTTCTTTTGCGATGATTGCCGCAACTTCAAATATGTGGGCAACAACCGCACTGTTTTCGGGTGTTATATCAGCCGCACAGGCAATGTGCTCCTTGGGAATAATCAGAATGTGAACGGGTGCCTGAGGCTCAAGGTCATAAAACGCAAGCACCTTGTCATCCTCGTATGCTTTGTTTGAGGGAATTTCACCGTTAACTATTTTACAAAAAATGCAGTCCATATTGTGCATTCCTTTCTGTTTCAACAATTATTTAAGCATCGATTTAACGATATCAGCAACAGCTGCCATTGCACCTGCAACGTTTGAAACGTCTTTTGTGCCTGCCATTGCGCTGTCAGGTCTGCCGCCGCCTGAGCCGCCTGCAAGCTTTGAAACTTCTCTGACAATGTTGCCTGCATGAGCACCCTTTGCAATTGCATCTTTACCGCAAGCGCAGGCAAAGTTTGCGCTCTGACCGTTGATGCCGCAGATAACAGCAACCGCACCGTCGTTTTCTTTAACCTTATCGCACATTGAGCGAAGGTCACCCGGATTAACGCCTTCAACGGTCGTTGCAACAAGAGTTACACCGCCGAGATCTGTTGCGCTGCTCATAAGGTCGCCCGTTTTGAGCTGTGAAAGCTCTGCGCGAAGCTGTTCAATTTCTTTTTCTTTTGCTTTAAGGTCTGCCATAAGAGCAGTTGCCTTTTTATCAAGCTCTGAAACATTTGCAAGCTTCATTGAAGCCGCTGTGTTTGCAATAAGAGCGTTGTTCTTTGCAATATAATCAAGCACACCGAAGCCTGTTACGCCTTCGATACGGCGCACGCCTGCGGCAACCGATGACTCGGAAACAATCTTGAAAAGACCGAGCTTGCCCGTGTTATTTGCGTGAGTACCGCCGCAAAGCTCTGTTGAGAAATCGCCAGCTTTAACTACTCTGACAACGTCACCGTATTTTTCACCGAAGAGAGCCATCGCACCTGCTTTTTTAGCTTCTTCAATGGGCATTTCCGTGCTTGTTACGGGTGTAGCAGAAAGAATGATTTCGTTTATTTTATTTTCAACTGTTGCAAGCTCTTCTGCTGTGAGAGCCGAGAAATGTGTGAAGTCAAAACGCATTGCGTTAGCATTGACAAGCTGACCTGCCTGCTCAACGTGAGTGCCGAGAATTTCACGCAGAGCCGCCTGAAGAAGGTGGGCTGCCGTGTGGTTTCTCATTGTCGCTTCTCTTGTTGTTTCGTCATAAACTGTTACTGCCTTATCGCCAACCTTAATGCCGTCACCGCTGAGTGTGCCGTGGTGGAGATATGCGCCGTCGGGGTCTTTTGTTGTGTTGGTAACTTCAAAAACGCTTTCGCCGATTCTGATAACGCCAACGTCACCGACCTGTCCGCCGCTTTCTGCATAGAAAGAGGTCTTATCGAGAACAATTACTGCATCGTCACCGTCGTTGATGAAATCTTTTCTTTCACCGTCTGCAACAAGGGCAAGAACAACGGCATCAGTGTTGTTTTCCGTGTAACCTGTGAACTCTGTTTTTGCAACGTCTTTGAATGAAACGCCGTTGTTTCTCCAGTCGGAATCGGCAGCGTTTCTCTTAGCACTCTTTGCCTTGAGCCTTGCTTCTTCAACAAGCTGACGGAATTTTTCTTCGTCAACAGTCATATTCTTTTCATTTGCAATTTCTTTTGTGAGGTCGATGGGGAAGCCGTAGGTATCCTGAAGCTTGAATGCATCTTCGCCCGAAAGAACACCGTTTGCGCTTTTTTCCATCATCTCATTAAGCAGACCGAGACCCGAATCAATAGTCTTATAGAAGCTTTCTTC
>JAZNDY010000168.1:0-2441 GCA_045588295.1 Acutalibacteraceae bacterium | reverse complement strand
TTATCAAAAAAAGCTATTTCAAGCGTACCGCATTCCTTGCCGTCTTTTGTAACAACTTTTGCTTTTCTGCCGAGAGAGTTGTTGAGCGAAAGCTCAACCTCATCAAAAAAGGAGTGCCTTGATTTTGAAGGCTTTTTAACCTTTTTTTCTGCGGTGAGAGCCTTAACCATTCTTTCTGTTTCTCTGACGGAAAAACCTTTTTCAATAACCGTTTCTGCCGCAAGCAGGGCGGTTTTTTCGTCTTCAATTGCGGCAATTGCTCTGGCATGACCTGCCGAGAGCTTGTTTTCACGCACGTAGTCAAGCACCTTTTCGGGAAGTTTGAGCAAACGAAGAGCGTTTGCAACAACGGGACGGGATTTGCCGACTCTTTTTGCGGCTTCTTCCTGTGTAAGCTCAAAGTCTTTTATGAGGCTTGCAAACCCGAGCGCTTCTTCAACAGGGTTCAGGTCTTCACGCTGTAAATTTTCTATTAAAGAAATAACGGCGGCTTCGTCATCAGAAAGCTCCTTAATGATAACGGGCACTTGAGTAAGACCTGCGATGCGGCTTGCGCGCCATCTTCTTTCGCCTGCAATGAGCTGATATCCGCCGCCAAAGATGGGGCGCACAAGAAGGGGCTGCAAAACACCGTGCTGAGCGATTGAATCGGCAAGCTCTGAAAGAGCCGCTTCGTCAAACTGTTTTCTTGCCTGTTCTTTATTGGGTTCAATATCAAGTATATTAAGCTTGATTGCCTGTGAGGACATATTTTCTTCTAAAGAATTATCAGAAAGCAGAGAGTTGATTCCTCTGCCAAGACCGCCTTTTTTGGGTGCCATATATTTTCTCCTTATCTGCCGTTTAATTTAAGAAATTCGTCTGCCAATTCAAGATAAGCGTAGCTGCCTTTTGATGATTTATCATAATACAAAACGGGCTGACCGTAGCTGGGTGCTTCCGAGAGACGCACGTTTCTGGGAATAAAGGTTGAATAAACTTTTTTGGGGAAGCATTTTTTAACCTCTTCAACAACCTGCTGGGTTAGGTTAAGCCTGCCGTCATACATTGTGAGCAGAACGCCTTCAATTTCTATATAGGGGTTATAAAGACGCTTGACGGTTCTGACCGTTGCAATAAGCTGCGATAAACCTTCAAGCGCATAGAATTCGCACTGAATGGGAACCATAAGAGTGTCTGCGGCACAAAGACCGTTGAGGGTGATCAGGCCAAGTGAGGGCGGACAATCAAGGAAGATGAAGTCAAAATCATCTTTAACAGCGGCAAGAGCATTGCGCAGACGGGATTCTCTTTTCTGGATTTCAACAAGCTCAAGCTCTGCGCCTGCAAGGTCCATACTTGAGGGCATAACGAAAACGTTTTTATAAGGCGTTTGAACGATTGCCTGGTTTGCCGGTGAAGAGCCGATAAGAACACTGTATGATGAAAACGTGAGTCCTCTTTTGTTTATTCCGAGGCCGCTTGTGGAGTTGCCCTGAGGGTCAATATCAACAAGCAGAACTTTATATCCCTTGCTGCCCAGTGCGGCAGTAAGGTTGACGGCAGAGGTTGTTTTACCTACGCCGCCTTTCTGGTTGACTATTGCAACGGTTTTTCCCAAAATAATCTCTCCCGAATATATTGTTTAAGTTAAAAGCAAAGAGTGAACAGTGAAAAGTTTCGGACAGGCTCCGCCTATGACCGAATATTATATTCACTTGCCGTAAAGACATATTATATAATGTAATAAGCTTTTATTCAGTATAACACATATATTTTAAAAAGAAAAGACAAAAATAAAAATATTGTTTCACGTGAAACAGCAAGAGGGGCAGGCTTAAACCTGCCCCTCCCGCTGTGGATGTGGGTGTGAAAGAGAAAGATATGGTAAGAAGTTGTCAGGGTTATGCAGATGTACGGCGGGCTTTTATCACGCAGTTGCCTGTTTTGGGAATACGGACAATATATTCAATATATTCATCCGTTTCGCTTTTAGCGGAATCTGCCTCAATTCCTGCTCTGCGCATGGTATCAACGGCATGGTTAAGGGTATTCACAAAAATGCGTACATCCTTGAAAAGCTTGACAGGCGGCTGTCTGCGGCGGCTGTCATTATTCAGAATCTGGTCAATAAGCCTTTCGGATTCTTCAACGTTCAGCCTTTTTTCCGATATTATTGAAAGTGCCCGCTGAATCTGGCTGAGATTATTAAGTCTGAGCAAGGCTCTTGCGTGACGCTCCGTCAGATTTTCCTGAATGATTTTCAATCTGACTTCCTCCGGCAGGCGAAGCAAACGAAGCTTATTTGAAACGGTAGGAGGTGCTTTGCCGAGTTTTTTGCAAACCTCGTCGCGGCTCATACCGTATTCGTTAATCAGTTTATCTATTGCAACAGCTACTTCAAAAAAGGTCAGGTCGGTACGCTGTATGTTCGCAATAAGGGCAAACAGTGCGGATTTGCT
>JAZNDY010000167.1:0-6552 GCA_045588295.1 Acutalibacteraceae bacterium | reverse complement strand
TGCAACCTGCAACCCTGATGTTCAAAGTGGGCGGTGTTGACTGTGACCGCGCAATCTTTTTGGGCTCTTTTGAATCAACGTATGAAACCCCTGACGGTGAACTTCAGGCTCTTGCAAAAGAACATATCCCCTATCCTGCAGGTCATATTCTCACTTATAAAACTACACTCCCGGGGGTTGTTACCTGCAATATGACAAACGCCGTTGATATTGACGGCACCTGCGCAGATGACCTGACAAAAGCAACGCTTACCTGCCGCAGACAGATGTATGATATCGTTAAATATCTTCGTGAGTTTGTGCCCGGCTATGAAAACTGTTTTATTCTCAGTTCCGCTTCGTTAATCGGCATCCGTGAAACACGGCATTTTAAAGGCAAATACACCCTCAATGAGCAGGATATTCTTGAGGCAAAAACGTTTGACGATTACGTTGTGAAAGATGCTTATTTCAACTTTGACGTTCATAACATAACAGGCGCAGGTCTTGACAAAACAGGTGTGCAGAAACATTTCAAACAAACAAAGGGATATACCATCCCATACCGTTGTCTTATCCCCGAAACCAAAGAAAACCTTCTGCTTTGCGGAAGAAACATTTCAGGCACTCATATGGCGCACTCCAACTTCAGAGTTATGCCGATTTGCGTCGGCATCGGTGAAGCCGCAGGGTCAGCGGCATATATCTGCGCAACGCAAAATCGCAATCTGAATGATATCGATGCTAAAGAAATCAGAAAAATTATCGGAATTTGACGGGGTATCAGAATGAGCATAACGCAAAAATTTTATGATAATATGGCTGTTCATTATGATAAGCTGTTTCTTGATTGGAACGCTGAATCAAAAGCACAAGCCGTATTATTACAAAGCATTTTTCAAAAATCAGGATACGGCAAAAACGCAAGCATACTTGACTGTGCGTGCGGAATAGGCACGCAGGCAATAGGACTTTCAGCACTCGGTTACAACGTAACCGCATCCGATATAAGCGACGGCGAGCTTGCAGAAGCGATAAAAAGAGCATCAAACGCCAAGGTTGATATTCAGTTCAGAAAGGCTGATTTTTGTGCATTGTCGGAAGTGTTTTCGGAAAAGTTTGATATTGTTATCGCTATGGATAATGCATTGCCTCATATGATGACGGGCGAAGATTTGAGCAAAGCTGTAAAAAGCATCGCAAACCAAATCAAAGAAAACGGAATTTTTGTCGGAAGCATTCGGGATTATGATGCTTTGCTTCAAAACAAACCGCCATACTCTCCGCCGTATATTTATGAAACAGAACGCGGCAAACGGGTATCTTTTCAAACCTGGTTTTGGGACGGTGACCGATATAAACTGACTCAATATATCATTGACGACGGGGAAACATTAAAAACCGACAAATTTGAATGCGAATACAGAGCAACTCGCAGAGAAGAACTGACGGATTTATTTACCGCCAACGGTTGCAAAGAAGTTATATGGATTTTTCCTGAAGAAACAGGCTTTTATCAACCGATTATTATCGCAAAAAAATAAACAAACCCGATTTCTCAACAGCATTTACGGAGGCAATTAATTTTGGCAACTATACTTCTTATTGTTATTTACATAGCATTTATAGGTCTCGGCATACCGGATTCGCTCATCGGCTCTGCGTGGCCTGCAATTCATACAGAACTGAACATTCCCGTTGAAGCGGTAAGTGCTGTAACGCTTCTTATTTCAGGCTGTACCGTGTTATCAAGTATGTTCAGCGCAAAAATTCTCAACAAAATGGGAACAGCAAAAGTAACGGCTTTCAGTACGGCTATGACTGCGGCTGCTTTGCTCGGTTTTTCGTTTGTGCCCTCTTTTTGGTTTATGGTTCCGCTTGCCGTTATTCTCGGCCTCGGTGCAGGAGCGATTGATTCGGGACTTAACAACTATGTTGCTCTTCACTTTAAAGCAAGCCATATGAATTTTCTGCATTGCTTTTACGG
The DNA here is from genome assembly GCA_045588295.1 of Acutalibacteraceae bacterium. Taxonomy (GTDB): domain Bacteria; phylum Bacillota; class Clostridia; order Oscillospirales; family Acutalibacteraceae; genus CAG-177. Next base: position 4,586 of record JAZNDY010000167.1, on the reverse strand, counting down.
TGTTGGTGTTTCTCTCAGCCCATTTCTTATGTCACGGGCACTCGGCAACGCAGGCTGGCGCAGCGGTTACCGCTATGCATTTTACGTTCAGTTGGGAATTGCTATATTGCTGATTCTTTCAGTTCCTTTATGGAAAAAGAGTTTATCCGCCGAACAGGATGATGAAGAAAAAAGCGTGAACCTTTCGATAATTCAGATGGTAAAAATGTCTGACGTGCGCCTTGTTTGGGTAATTATGCTTGCCACCAACGCAATTGAATACACCTGCGGAGTCTGGGGAAGCACTTACCTTGTTGAAGAAAAAGGATTTAAAACGGAACACGGTGCGCTTGCTCTGACTATCTATTATGCAGGAATGTCAATCGGCCGCTTTGTTTCGGGTTTGCTTGCCGCTAAAATCAGCACGTGGAAGCGTATCGGCATAGGCGCGGCCATTCTTGCGCCTGCCATTCTGATTATGCTTCTGCCTTTGCACGGTGCCGTTTCTGTTGCAGGATTGTTCCTGATAGGCTTGGGTAACGGCTCAATTTATCCGAATATGATACATCTGACACCTCAAAATTTCGGCAAAGAAGTGTCGCAGTCAATTATGGGCTCACAAATTGCATTCGCCTATATCGGCGTTATGTTAGCGCCGCCTATGGTCAGCCTTATCAGCGGTCTGTTCGGAATAAAAATTTATCCCGTTTTGATTGCCGTGATTTACGCAGTTATGATTATAGCTCTGAAGTGCTTTATCAGCCATTTAAAAAAGCATGGCAAATACAATACAAACGTGTAATAGCTCAAAGGTGTCTGCAATGAAAAACAACGATAATTTTAATTTAAACAGCTTCATATCACCCGATATCACATACTCCCCTGTATATATCTGGGTGTGGAACGATATATGCACCCGTGAAATTATAGATGATCAGCTTGCGGAAATGCAGAAGCTTGGCATCCGCAGATTTTATATTCTGCCCGAGCCCAAGAATTTCCGACCCGACAGTATGCCCACCAACCTTTCACCCGATTACCTTTCTGAAGAATTCTTTGAACTTTGCGCTTATGCAATCGATAAAGGGACTTCACTCGGAATGAACTGTTGGATTTATGATGAGGGCGGTTGGCCGTCCGGCAGTGCGTGCGGAAAGGTTGTTAAAGACTGCCCTGAATATGCATCAGGCGGAAATTACCCGGATTTGCTTAACAAAGAAGCAACAAAATATTTCATTGAAATCACCCACAAAAAATACGCATCGGCAACGCGCAATTTTACTGCTGTTTTTACCGATGAGCCGAAAGCTCCTTTGAATCCGTTAAGCAAAGAATTAATTGATAAATATGAGCAAATCTACGGCGAATCTGTATTGCCTTATGCACCGCTCATTAAAAACGAAGAAAAACCGACAAAAGAAAACGTTCATATTCTTCAACATTGGTATGATTTATGCAGCCGCACGTTTTGCGAGAATTTTCTGCTTCCCTGCAAAAAATGGGCAAACGAAAACGGTTTTGCTTTTACGGGACATCTGGACAAAGACCACTGCCCCGAAGGCTGTATGAACGGCGGCGGAAATTTCAATCTGATGCGTGCTCTGCGATGTTTTGATATTCCTGGCATAGACGTTATTTGGCGTCAGCTTTATCCGCTCAGCAAAGCAAAAACAAAAGATGACGTTAATGCTTACAACGGATTTTTCCCCAGATATGCTTCATCCGCAGCCGCGCAAAACGGCACAAAGCTTGCGTTGAGTGAGGTTTTTGGCGTTGCCGGACCCGGACTCACTTATGATATTATGAGATACACCGTAGGTTACCAGGCGGTAAGAGGTATTAACGTTTTCAATCCGTTTAATTTTCCGCTCGGCAGAAAAGGTCAGCTTCTTGCGCAGGAATTGCCTGTTTTCACAGAAATTCAGCCTTATTACCGCTATCTGGGGCAGTTTAACCGTTACACGGAACGATTATGTTATATATCTTCGCTCGGCAAACGGATATGTGAAACAGCTCTCTATTATCCTGTTTCTGATTTTCAGGGCAAACTTAATGCCGAAAACGTTGCTTATGAATTTGATAAGCTTGGCAGAAGGCTTGAAGATATGACGGTTGATTTTGACATTATTGACGATGACGTTTTACAAACGGCAGAAATAACCGCTGACGGCCGTATGCTCATCGGAATAGCTGAATACAGGCATATTATCATTCCCCGCAACGCTTGTGTTACGATTAAAACTCAAAAAGCAATTGATGAATTCATCAAAAAAGGCGGCAAAATAACATACGGACTTTCAGAGCCTGCGCCTGCAATCAGAACTGACGGCAAAGGCTTACGTGCAATGCACAGAAAAACCGAAAGCGCAGAAATTTTTATTCTTTTCAACGAATCGGACGAAAACTCAGATTACACTGTTTATCTGCCTTCTTCAAACGGTTATTCGGTTGATTTGATGAACGGTACGTTACAGAATTTACAAACCGAAAACGGTGCCTGGAAGGTTTCACTTGCCACAGGCGAAACGGCTGCCGTGTTGCTTACAGACGAAAAATATGAAGCTGAAAACACAAAAGATTATGAATTCCGCTTTGATATTACCGGCGATTTTATGTTTCGTAAAAAAGCTGAACTTATATGCGGTCAAAACGGTTTTGGTAATATAAATCATAATGCTCAAGCTATACCGATAATGCTTGGTGACTGGTCTTACTTAATCGGAAACAACTATTCAGGAAGCGGAGTTTACGAAACAACGTTTAAACTCCCTGCTGAAACAATCGGCCAAAAAGGCGCAATTAACCTTGGCGACGTGCGTTTTGCAGCTTCCGTTTATCTTAACGGAAAGTTTTTGGGAACCTCTCTGATGGCACCGTACAGCTTAAAAATCCCTGCAGGATTGCTTAAGGAAGAAAACAATCTGAAAATAGAGGTAACAAACACGTCTGCAAACTGGTATTCTGAAACCGACTATTTTGATAAATGGAGCATCAAAGAGCTTTCGCCTTATTTTGAAGCAGAGCTTGACTATGCAAAAGACTTTGTTTCAGGCGGATTATACGGCCCGGTAACAATATGCATTTAGATTAAAACGTCCTTGTTTGCTGTTTTGACACAGCGAGCATAAATTAACTGTTTTTGGGCGCTCTGAAATAATCATTTATGCTGACGGTATCAATCAAATTAATAAGATATTATTCATTTTTGATATTGTTTATTTTTTTATTCAGTGGTAAAATAAATTAAAACAACAGTGGAGGTTTTTAATATGAACAACAAGCTTAAAATTGGTGTTTTCGGTGCAAGAAGAGGCCGCGGTCTCGCACAGGGTCTTACACTCACCGACAAAGCATATATCAGCGCAGTTTGCGATTATGATGAGTCAACTTATGAAAACATCAAGCCGTTTTGCTGCGAAGAAACAAAGTTTTACAAAGACTTTGATGAGTTTATCGACAGCGGCATAGATGCGGTTGTTCTTACCAACTTCTTCCATCAGCACGCTAAATATGCCGTAATAGCGCTCTCAAAGGGCATTCACGTTTTAAGCGAAACAATGCCTGCCGTTACAATGGCTGAATGTGTTGAAATTTGCCGTGCATCAGAAAAAAGCGGCGCAATTTATATGCTTGCTGAAAACTATGCTTATTTTGCAGTTATCAGCAAACTTACAGAAATTTATCAAAGCGGCACGCTCGGTGAGGCGCTTTACTGCGAGGGTGAATACGTTCATCCGATGAGCCATGAAGAATACGTGCATTACACCCCGACTACCACCCATTGGCGCGCACAGATGCCTTCAGGATTTTATCTGAGCCACTCTTTTGCTCCTCTTATGAGAGTTACAAACGACATTCCCGTTTCCGTTAACGCAAGAAGCATTTATACCGACGGTATGCGTCAGGAGCGCGAAGGTGAACCTATTAAAGACGTTGCATCAATTATGCTCTGCACTATGAGCAGAGGTGCCGTTGCAAGAATCACGGGCTGGGCAAAATTCGGCGGCCACGGTAACTGGTACAGATTTGCCTGCGCAAAGGGCAGTGCAGAAACCGTCAGAGGTGACGGCGGCAAAATCAGAATTGTATATAACGATTGGGAAGTGCCCGAAGGCGTTGAGCCCGAAAAGGTTTCAACCGTCGGTTATCCGTTTGATAAAGATAAGGCAAAACAGTGCGGTCACTCGGGCGGCGACTACTACGTCGGTCACGAATTTATCAGCTGCATTCTTGAAGGCAGACAGCCCTATTTCAATGCATACCGCTCATGCGCAATGTCGGCTGTTGCAATCCTCGGCTGGAGAAGCAGTCTTCATAACGGTGCAGAATATAAGATTCCCGATTTTTCAAAAGAAGAAGACAGAAAGGCTTATGAAAACGATAACCTTTCACCCTTCCCCGATGAAAATGGTGTTGCAAACTATCCCTGCACCAAATATGATGCAGATAAGTTTGATATCTGACATTTTCAGCATCCGCGCAAACAGTTATTGCTCAACATAAAACCGATGACAAAACAACCGATTATCGGTTCAGTCAATTTCTGATAAAACAAATTTTAAAAAGTTCACGGGCAGCGTTAAGAAAAACGCTGCCCGTGATTTTAT
>JAZNDY010000166.1:0-3544 GCA_045588295.1 Acutalibacteraceae bacterium | reverse complement strand
TTGGAAAAAGTTTGACGTTGTAGACCTTACTTTTTCTCAGGTTCTTGATAAAATGGTTGAGTATTATCCCGACCAATATGCCTTTAAATACACAACTTTGGATTACACGCGCACCTATTCACAGTTCAGAGATGACGTTGATACCTTCGCTCGCTCGCTTATCGCTCTCGGCGTTAAGCCCGGTGACAAGGTTGCGGTCTGGCTCACAAACCTGCCACAGTGGTTCATCGCTTTCTGGGCAACAACCAAAATCGGTGCGGTTCTTGTTACGGTCAACACAGCTTATAAAATCCACGAGATTGAGTATCTTCTCAGGCAGTCCGATACTCACACTCTTATCACAATTGAATCCTGCCTTGATTCAAACTATGCACAGTCCATCGCAGAGCTTTGCCCTGAACTTGAGGTTGCCGTTCCCGGCAAGCCGCTCCATTGCCGCAAGCTCCCCTTCCTGAGAAATATCATCACCGTCGGCTATCGCCAGAAGGGTTGCCTTACCTGGGAAGAAGCTATGGATATGTCAGTCAGAGTTCCCATTGAAGAGGTTTACCGCAGAGCGGCGGCAGTTAATTGCCACGACGTTGCAAATATGCAGTATACCTCGGGCACAACAGGCTTCCCCAAAGGCGGTATGCTCACTCATTATAATATTGTTAACAACGGCAAATGCAACGGTGACAGAATGGATATGTCTACCGCTGACAGAATGATGATTCAGGTACCCATGTTCCACTGCTTCGGCATGGTTCTTTCAATGACGTCAATGATGACTCACGGCGGCACACTTTCACCTCTGCCCTATTTCTCGGCAAAATCATCACTCGCCTGCATCAACCAGGAGCACATCACCTGCTTCAACGGCGTTCCCACAATGTTTATTGCAATGTTCCAGCATGAGGATATGGCAAAAACCGATTTCTCATATATGCGAACAGGCATTATGGCTGGTGCCAACTGCCCCGCTGACCTTATGAAGCGCGCTGCAGCAGAGATGAATATGACAGAAATTCTCAGCGTTTACGGTCAGACAGAAGCTTCACCCGGCTGCACAATGGGCGAAGTGAGCGAATCACTTGCAGACAGAACAGAAACCGTTGGCAAGGCATTCCCCAACGTTGAATGCAAAATCATTGACCCTGAAACAGGCGAAGAACTTCCCGACGGCGAAAACGGTGAATTTGTTGCACGAGGCTATAACGTTATGAAGGGCTATTACAAAATGCCCAAAGCAACCGAAGCGGCAATTGACAAAGACGGCTGGCTTCACAGCGGCGATATCGCCTGCAAACGTCCCGACGGCTATTACCTCATAACAGGCCGTCTTAAGGATATGATTATCCGCGGCGGTGAAAACATTTATCCCCGTGAAATTGAAGAATTCATTCTTACTCACGAATTTGTTCAGGACGTTCAGGTTATCGGTGTGCCCGACAAACGTTACGGTGAAGAAATCTGGGCAAGTGTTATTCTTAAAGAAGGCAAGTCGATGACAGAAGATGAAATGAAGGATTACATTATGTCACATATGGCAAGACATAAGGTTCCCAGATACATCGAATTTGTTGAGGACTTCCCGAAGAATGCCGCCGGCAAAATCCTTAAATATAAAATGAGAGAAGCTGCAGCTGAAAAGCTCGGTTACACAAAATAATAAATAATCTACCGAAAGGGTGTTAATATGTTAAACATCAAAATTGAAAAAACAACATCTCCCAAGCAGAAGCCTGACGAGAGCAATCTCGGCTTCGGCAAAATCTTTACTGACCATATGTTTGTTATGAACTACACAGAGGGTCAGGGTTGGCACGACGCAAGAATCGTTCCTTACGGCAATCTTTCACTCTCACCTGCCTGCATGGTTTTCCACTACGGACAGGAAATGTTTGAAGGTCTTAAAGCTTATAAGGGCGCTGACGGCGAAGTTCGTCTTTTTAGACCCGAAATGAACGCAAAAAGAACACACGACAGCAATAAGCGTCTTTGCATCCCTGAGCTTCCTGTTGAAGACTTTGTTCAGGCTGTTAGCGAAGTTGTAAGAGTTGATAAGGACTGGATTCCCTCAGCTCCCGGCACATCGCTTTACATCCGTCCCTTTATCATTGCAACAGATGATTTTCTCGGCGTTGCACCCTCAAAGACATAGCTCTTCATCGTTATCCTCTCCCCCTCTGGAGCTTACTATTCACGCGGTCTTGCTCCCGTTGGCAGCTGGATTGAAGATGACTACGTAAGAGCAGTCAAGGGCGGTATGGGCTTTGCAAAAACAGGCGGTAACTATGCAGCCAGCCTTGCAGCTCAGGTTAAAGCTCACGATGACGGCTATTCACAGGTTCTCTGGCTTGACGGTGTTGAGAGAAAATACATTGAAGAAGTTGGCGCAATGAACATCTTCTTCAAGATTAACGGCACTATCGTTACCCCCATGCTTAACGGCAGCATTCTTCCCGGTATCACAAGAAACTCCGGTATCGAGCTTTGCAAGAGCTGCGGTCTGCCTGTTGAAGAAAGAAAGATTTCCGTTGAAGAGCTTCTCGAAGCCCAGAAGAACGGCACTCTTGAAGAATGCTTCGGCACAGGCACAGCAGCTGTTATTTCACCCGTCGGCAAGCTTCGCTATAAGGATGACGTTATGACCATCAACGGCGGCGAAATCGGCGAAATCAGCCAGAAGCTCTACGATACCGTGACAGGCATTCAGGGCGGCACCGTTGCAGACCCCTTCAACTGGGTAACAGTTCTTTAATTTATGGAAAACAAGCGAATAACTCTTTTCGCAGGTCATTACGGCAGCGGCAAAACAAATATAGCCGTCAACTATGCTCTTTATCTTAAAGAACATTTTGAAAAGGTTGATATTGCCGACCTTGATATCGTTAACCCTTATTTTCGAACAAAAGACAGCGAAGCTTTTCTTGAAAGCAAGGGTATTCACCTGATATCTTCGGAATATGCCAACTCAAACGTTGACGTGCCGGCTTTGCCTGCAGAAGCTTATGCAATCATTGATGACGAAACCGTACATGCAGTTATTGACGTTGGCGGCGATGACAGAGGCGCTCTTGCTCTTGGCAGATATGCCCCGTCAATCCTGAAACAGAACGACTATGAGATGCTGCTTGTCATCAATAAATTCCGTCCGCTCACTCCTGACTGCGCTTCAACAATCAGTGTTATGCGCGAGATTGAAACTGCGGCAGGAATGAAATTCACGGGAATAATCAACAACTCAAACCTCGGCGATGAAACAACGGCAGAGGATATCCTCGGCTCAATCTCATACGCTGAAGAAATTGCAAAAGCAAGCGCACTGCCTATAAAAATGACTACCGTAAAAGAAGATTTATACGACCAAATAAAAGATAAAGTTCCGGAATGCTTCCCCATCAGGCTTTACGTCAAGCAATCATGGGCGAAAGCAACCGCTTTTTAAAACAGGAGGAATACTTATGGCAAAAGTAACATTCAACACTGACCGTTGCAAGGGTTGCGGTCTTTGTGTAGGAGCTTGCCCCAAAAAGATTGTGGCTCTCCTTAAAGACGAAAT
>JAZNDY010000165.1:0-9292 GCA_045588295.1 Acutalibacteraceae bacterium | reverse complement strand
CTTTCATCATCTGATAAAGAACGGCTTCACTCTGACCGAAAGTCATTTCGGGGTATTCGTCCATAAGGGTTGTTACGTTTGAAAAAGTTCTTGCGCTCTTGCGGATACTTTCCTGAACTCTCCAGAGCCACGCAACGTCGATGTGGCTGTGACCGGTGAGAATAACTCGGCTCTGAGCGCTCCATTCGATATCGCTGATTTTCTTAAGATAACACGCTCTTGCTTCCTTGACGGATTTGCGGACCTGTTCGGGTTCAAAATCGTAGTCAACAATGTGCATACTGTCGTCAACTGCGGCATAAACCTTAGCCTTGATATGCTCGTCCTTGATAAAATCAAGCGCATCAAAAGCAACCGTCAGGTCGAGATAATAGCCCTCAACGTCCTCGTCGGCAACGGCAATATAAGTGCTGCCGAAAAGACATTCCTGAAACTTTGCGCCGTCCATTGCGGCATCGCAGAAGCTCATTGAGTCAACCGTGGCTTCAATTTCAAAGGTCAGCACTTCGCCTGCTTTGTGAACGCCGAGCTCAACGTCAGTTCTGTCAGGCAGCGATTCTCTGGACGTGCAGCCGCCAACGTATTTGCCGTTGCATTTAACAAGCGCTTCGCCGCCAACGGGCAGAACGGCTCTGATTTTGCAGCCGTCCATCTCTTCGGGGATTGTTACGCTTGCCTTGAAAAAGTGAGCTGAATCATAAGCGGCATACCATCTCTCACCGCATTTTATCTCACTCTTGAAATCTTCCATCTCATAGTGAGTTTCGCAAAACATTCCTCGCGTATATTCCCAGACGGGGATATCGGTTTTGGCAAGGAAAAAATTCTTTTTAAGCTGTTTGTGCATATCCTTGAGGATACCGATTTTTAAAGTGCGCATATGAACACTCCTTTCAAATATTTATAATAACACAGTTTAACACATTAAATCAATAGAGAACATAAAATAAATTATTTATGAATAATAAAGAGTGAACGGTTGAGGAAGGGCGTTGCCCTTGCCTGATTGTATATCTGCCAATATTCAAATCAGCTGTTCAATAAAAAAACCGCAGACTCCGAAGAATCTGCGGCTAAGATATGTTTATTATTTTGTGGGCAGACCGTCTTTGTCATACATACAGGCGGTTTCAAGCATAATTTCAATACCTGCGCCGATTGCTTCTTCAACAAGCATATCAACGTCGTCAAGTCTTGTGTGATAGTAACGGGGAGGAGTGGGGTCCATAGCAGCAAAGCCTGTTGATTTGATGCCTTTCTGTGTGAATGCCGCTGCATCGGAAGCGCCGATATAAACAGATTCAAATTTAAGGTCAAAGCCGCAGTTTTTGCCTGCGTTCTGAACAAGGTGCTTAACGCCCCAGTCGTGCTTAACAGTGCCGCTCATATCTCTGTCATAAACAGCCATTGTTTCAAGGTCACGGAAAGTGTCACAGGCAACAACAACGGTTTCAATGTCCTTAAGCTCTTTTTCGTGAGCCTTAACGTAAGCCTTTGCGCCTCTCAAGCCTGATTCTTCTGAACCTGAGCAGATAACAACAACGTCAGTGTTTTCAAATCTTATGTCTGTGTCTGCCATTGCTTTTGCAACGCTCATTGCAACGTAGCAGCCTGTAAGGTTATCGTTTGCGCCGGGAACGCTCTTGAAAGGATTCTGGAAAAGCAGGAAACCGAGCTGGAAGGGGATGAAAACGCAGCCTGCGATTAAGGCAATAAGCTTGACGGTTGCGTTGTGGGGCATTGCAGCAACAAGGATTGCGGCAACAAGGTCAGCAACAAGACCGACAACGGCAGGGATAAGCACAAGCTTCATACCGACGCCGCCAAGAAGATAGTTGAGTGTCCATTCATACTGGCTGTCTGCGTGGCCGACAACGATGAAACGCTTTTTGGTTTCGCCCGAAGCTTTTCTTGTGGCAACCATATTATGGCTCGGATGACCGATGAAAAGAGGGTCGATGAACTGCTTATACATAAGGAATTCAAGCAAAAGAGGAATTGCACCAACAATAACAAGCGCAAGTGCAACCCAGTGGCTGACAAAATAATTAACAAAAACACTTGCAACAGCGCAGGCAACGGTGAACGGAATGAATCCCATAAACGCCTGGCGGTGAACCTTGAAGCCTTCAATCTGAACGTCATCGCAATATTTCTTCATTTCTTTTGCCATCAGCTCCTGTGCTTTGAGCTCTTCTGGTGAGCCGGGCTGACGGGGGCCGATCTCGTTGCAGATGCGTGTGATGCCTTTAACGCTGAACTTTGTGAGCTTTTTGATATCAAAGTTTTTGCTGTATTCGTTGGCGATTTTCATTTTATTATTCCTCCTGTGAATTGATTACAAACTGTAAACACCGGACTGCAGAACGGCATATTCGGTGTTTTGGCTTCTGAAATATTTATAAACCGGTTCGTTGAACAGGCAATAATCGGCAACTTTATAGTTTGCAAGGTCAATGGTTCTTATTTTATAAGAATAAGCGTTGCAGATGAAAAGTTTATTATCATAAACAGAAACCGACGTGGGGTGAGTGAAAGTTTTGTCTTTTGAACTGCCGACTCTGAATTCAATGCGGTTATGCTTGACGGAATAGTTTATCAGCGCGTTTGAATCAGGCACAACAAACCATACGTCAGCGCCGTTAACGGCGGGTGAGCAGGCAGGGTTTTCAAGGTATTCAACCTTTGATTCGGAAATGATTTCGCCCGCGCTGCCGATAACGCGCAGAGTGCCGTCAGCATAAGAAACGGCCTTTGTGTTGGGCGTGAGGTTAACAACGTCGCAAGTAACAAAGTTGCCGATTATGCGCGGAACGTCATAAATGCATTTGCCGAATTTAAAATGTAAATATGTAGGAACAGAGATTCTGTCAAATATATCTTCGCCTTGGTGATAATGGTAAAACGCAACCGCTTCGTTTCCGTCTGCAAGTTTTTCTTTGCAGGCATAAACAAAGCCCTGTTCAACCGCAAAAATATCAAGAAGGTCTGCGTTGAATAGTTTTTGCACGGTTTTAGCCTCCGAGGATTATAATGAATCCCCGCCAAGCCGTTTGCAGCCGATTGTAACCTGCTCTTTAGCAGGTGGGTGCCTCCCGGAGGTCTCTCGCTCCCTTCGTCCGCCCGAGGGCGGGAGGTCTGCAATCCTCGCACCGGAGCAAAGCTCCCTATAAAAACGTGTTGGGTTACATATTGGCAGCAGTGTCGTACAAGGCAGGGGGTGTTTGAAGTAAGATGTAATAGGTAAAAAGTAATAGGTAAAGGTTAAGAGGTGGCAGGTGCTGATTATTCAGCTTCTTCTTCAAAATCAAACATTTCGGCAAGTCTTTCTTCAAATGCTGCGCCGATTTCTTCAAACTCTTTGTCATCTTCAATGGGGCAAAGATAAACTTCGCCTTTTTCTTCCTGAACCTTGAGGATGATAAGCTCGTTATCTTCTTCGGTTATCTGGTCAGGGTTTTCTGGCAGAGGGAGAAGAGCAACGTATTTGCCGCTGTCAGTTTCAATTCTGTCAAGCTCTTCAAAAATGTGTTCTTTGCCGTCTTCATCAACGATGCTGACGATATCGGGTGTGTATTCTTCCATAATTATTTAACTTCCTTTCTAAGCTCATACAAATATATTTTAACCTGAAAACTGTTGATAGTCAATAGAAAAAAATAACTTAAACTGAATTTTTGCTATTTGTTCAAATTCTATAAAAATTATCAACAAATGCAGAAAAAACTATTGACAAAGACGATAAAATGTGATATTTTAAAGTCGAGGAAAGGAAATGAAGCTTCTCTCAAAAAACATTTAACCGACAGATGACATGGCAAAAAAAGACAGCCAAAATCTTTTGTTTTGCCGTTAAATTTAAAACTTCGGCAAATGTTTTAAGCTTCATAAGCAATCCCTCTTGACCATATATCACAAGCCAAAGGTCAAACAATTTGTCAAAGAGAAAAAGAAAGGCGGCGATACCGATGTACCCTGCAGTTTCATCGCTCACAGCCGCAACAGCCGGACATTAATCAGGCGGAATCAAAGGTTACTCAGAACGTCAACTGGTATGAGCCTTCTGAACCGCAGATAAAACATCTTAATGTTTCTTATCCGGACTGCGGTTGTGAGCAAGGCACAATTGAATATAGTAAAACAACCAAGGACCGTGTTAATAAACACGGTCTTTTTTGCTTTTATTAATTAAATAAAACCGCGCGATAATGTTTTTCTTTATAATATTTATAATAAAAATATTGCAATATCATTGAATTAGTGCTATACTTAATCGTTATTGAAAGGAATGATACCCTGTGAAACGTAAGAAATGGGTTGTTGCTGCGAGCGACAAAGATTTTGCCGCGCAGATTGCCGACGAGCTCTGCGTTGACCCTTTTGCCGCTTTGCTTGTAACGTCCCGCGGTTTTGATGATATTGATGATATTGACGCTTTCTTTGATGCCGACGCTCCTTTTGCGCTTGACCCCTTATCAATCAAAGATATGGGCATTGCCGCAGAGCGCATCAACGAAATAATAGACAGTGGCGAAAAAATCTGTGTTTTCGGTGATTATGATGCTGACGGCGTAACGGCAACCGCCCTGCTTTTCTCTTACCTTGAAACAAGAGGAGCAAACGTAATTTATTACATCCCTGACAGAATTACTGAGGGCTACGGTCTTAATATCGGTGCCGTTGAGGAGCTTGCTGACAGAGGAGTTAAGCTGATAGTTACTGTTGATAACGGTGTTTCTGCTCTTGACGAAGCAAAAAGAGCAAAGGAGCTGGGCATAACTCTTATTGTAACCGACCACCACAAGGTCGGCGAGGTTTTGCCCGATGCTTATGCCGTTGTTAACCCCCACAGAAGCGATTGCCGCAGCAACTTCAAAGAAATGAGCGGCGTCGGCGTTGCGTTCAAGCTTGTTTGTGCGCTTGAAGGCGGCGCGGACGATATGCTGATTGAAGAATACGGTGACCTTGTTGCGCTGGGCACTATCGGTGACGTTGTTACCCTGACGGGCGAAAACCGCATTATGGTGCGCCGCGGTCTGCGCCTTATCAACGATGACCCGAGACCGGGCATTGCCGCGCTGATGAACGCATCCGGTTATGCTGATAAAGCGTTCAACGCATCCTCCGCCGCTTTCACTGTCTGCCCCAGAATCAATGCCGCAGGCAGAATGGGTTCGGCAGCAAAAGCTCTTGAGCTTTTGCTTTGCGATGATGAGTCCTGTGCAGATGAATTGGCAAAAGAAATCAACGCAATGAACGCACAGCGCCAGAAAACGGAAACTGATATTTTTGCAAGTGCGGCTGATATGCTCGGTACTGATTCCGAGATTGTTAACGATAAGATAATCGTTGTTGACGGCGAGGGCTGGCATCAGGGCGTTATCGGTATTGTTGCGGCAAGAATCACGGAGCGTTTCGGCAGACCGTGCGTTGTTATTTCGCGTGACGGTGAAACGGCAAAAGGCTCGTGCAGAAGCGTTGAAGGTTTTTCGATTTATGAAGCGATTGAAGCTGTTTCCGATTGCCTTGAGCATTACGGCGGCCACACTCTGGCGGCAGGCATCGGCATCCGCTCTTCAAAGATATCTGAATTCCGCAAGCGTATCAACGAATATGCGGCGGATATTGAAATGCCCTTTGCTCTGCAAAAAATTGATTGCAGGCTTGCGCCCTCGTCAATCAGCCTTGACCTGCTTGATTCCGTGGCGGCGCTTGAACCGTTCGGCGCAGGCAACCAGCAGCCTTGCTTCGGTCTGTTCGGTGTTAAGATTGATGACGTTTCAGGCATCAGCGAGGGTAAGCATATAAGAATGTCTGTTTCCAAAAACGGTGCAAGGGCAGGGGTTGTTTATTTCGGAATGCCTGACAGACTTTTTCCGTTTGAAAAAGGTGACGTTGTTGACCTTGCCGTTAATCTTGACAGAAATTATTTTAACGGTGAAACAAGAGTTTCCGTTATAGTCAGAGGAATCAGACCCTCAATGACGGATGAAAATAAGGTGCTTGAATGCATCAGCCTTTATGAAAAATTTGCAAGGGGCGAAAAATTAAGCCCTGAGCGTGCGGCAAAGCTTTTGCCCTCAAGAGAGCTTGAGGTTGTGGTTTTCAAATGCATCAAATCAAAGCCGCTCAAAGATAAATATGCAGAAATGCTTTGCGTGCGCCTTGGGGATGACGGCTCGTCACTTGCCGCAATAACTGCTGTGGTTGAGATTATGCTTGAGATGGGCATTCTTGCCGCTGACGCAGATAACAGAGTTTTCGTGCCCGAAAATCCGCCCAAGGTTAACCTTGAGGATTCGCAAATAATGAAGAGAATCAAATCCTATCTGTAATTCCGGGTGATTTTATGAACTTTGATCACAATTCAGTAACCGTATATAACACTCCTGAGGAATGTTTTGACGCTTTGATTAAAAGAATTTCAAATACTTATTCCCCTGAAGAGATTGAAAAAGTCAAAAAAGCTTATTCCATAGCCGCCGATGCCCATAAGGAGCAGAAGCGTCTTTCTGGCGAGCCTTATATTATGCATCCGCTCAACGTTGCGCTCATTCTCTCAAAGCTCGGTATGGATGACGATTCCGTTGTGGCTGCAATTCTGCACGATACGGTTGAGGACACAAAGCTGACTTATAACGACGTTAAGTCAATCTTCGGTCAGACTGTTGCCGACCTTGTTGAGGGCGTTACCAAAATCGGCAAGGTGCCGTTGCAAACCAAAGAGGAGCAGCAGGCAGAGAATATCCGCAAAATGCTGCTGGCAATGTCGCGCGATATCAGAGTTATCATCATCAAGCTTGCAGACAGGCTTCATAATATGCGCACTCTTATGTTCAAACCCGAGCAAAGACGCAGAGAAATTGCGCTTGAAACAATTGAAATTTATGCTCCCATCGCTCACCGCCTCGGTATCAGACCCATCAAGGAAGAGCTTGAGGATTTATCCATCAGCTACCTTGACCCCGTTGCTTACAGCGAAATTGAGCAGAATCTTGAGGCTCAGAGCCTCTCGCGCAACGAATACCTTGCAGATATCAAAGACAGGATTGAAGAAAGAATCAATTCTCTTGTTTCGGGTGCGCAGGTCAGCGGCAGAATCAAATCCGTTCACGGCATTTACAGAAAAATGTATATGCGCAACAAGAATTTTGATGAGATTTATGATATATACGCCGTTCGTATTATTGTTGAATCTGTTATTGACTGCTATAACTGCCTGGGCGTTATTCACGATATGTTCAAGCCCATTCCCGGCAGATTTAAAGATTATATTTCAACCCCCAAACCCAATATGTATCAGTCTCTCCACACCACCGTTTTGGGCAAAGAGGGCATTCCCTTTGAGGTTCAGATAAGAACCTGGGATATGCACCACACTGCGGAATACGGTATTGCGGCGCACTGGAAATATAAGCTGGGCGTTCAGGGCACACAGAAGTTTGAGGAGCGCCTTGCTTGGATAAGGCAGCTGCTTGAGAGCCAGAGTGACAGCGAAAACGTTGAAGATATTGTTTCAACCATCAAGAGCGACCTTGTGCCCGAAGAAGTTTTTGTTTTCACACCCAAGGGTGACGTTTTCAACCTGCCTATGGGCGCAACGGTTATTGACTTTGCTTATGCCATCCACTCCGCAGTCGGCAACAAAATGGTCGGCGCAAAGGTTGACGGCAGAATCGTTCCGATTGATTATAACGTTAAAACGGGCGAGATTGTTGAGGTTATGACATCCTCCGCTCAGGGCAAGGGCCCGAGCCGTGACTGGCTGAAGATTGTCAAAACAAGCCAGGCGCGCGCCAAAATCAGGCAGTGGTTCAAAAAAGAAAAGCGTGACGAAAATATCCTTGAGGGTCAGAATGAAGTTGAAAAAGAGTTTAAGCGCAACTTTATTCGCCTGACTGACGAACAGTATGACGAATTCGTTGCCAAAATTGCCGAACGCCAGCATTGCAAGGACGTTGAAGATTTTTATGCGGCTATCGGTTACGGCGGAATTTCGCTTATGCGCCTTATGCCCAAAATCAAAGAGGATTATGCAAAGCTGACCAAGGCAAGCGAGCCTGTTATCAGCATTGTTCCCGCTAAAAAGAGAACCAAGAGCAACGAGGGCGTTGTTGTTGAGGGCATTGATAACTGCCTTATCAAATTCTCACGCTGCTGCAATCCTCTGCCGGGTGACGATATTATCGGCTTTATCACAAGAGGCCACGGTGTTTCCGTTCACACACGCAGCTGCACAAACGTGCCTGCGGATATCTCAAAGGCCGGCGAGCCTGAAAGATGGGTTGCCGCTTATTGGGATACAAACGTTAAAGAAGATTTCAAGTGCACCCTTTCGGTTTATTGCCTTAACAGAATCGGTATGCTTGCCGATATTTCAAACCTGCTTGCAGGTATGCGCATTATGATTAACGATCTGAGCACCCGAAACACCAAAGACGGCAGAGCTATTATTATGGTTACCGTTTCGGTCAACGGCGTTGAGCATCTGAATGCGTTGGTTTCAAAGATGCAGAAAGTTGAAGGCGTTCTGACCATCGAAAGAAGCGGTATTTGATATTTCGTTTTTAAGATTCAGGAGAAAATTTATGCGAGCAGTAATTCAACGTGTTAAAAATTCAAGCGTGTCTGTTGACGGTGAGGTTAAAGGCAGCATCGGTGCAGGCTATAACATCCTCCTCGGTGTGGTTGACGGTGACACTGAAAAGCAGGCGGAATTGCTTGCTGTCAAGGTTGCCAAGCTGCGTGTTTTTGAGGATGAAGACGGCAAGATGAACAAAAGCATTCTTGACGTTGGCGGTGAAGCTCTTGTTATTTCGCAGTTTACTTTGTGTGCCGATATAAAAAAAGGCAACCGCCCCTCGTTCACTGATTCCGCACCGCCTGCGCAGGCAGAATATCTTTATAAATTCTTTGCCAGATGCCTTTATAACATCGGTGTTAAAAAGGTTGATACGGGTGTTTTCGGTGCAGATATGCTTGTTGAAATCAATAACGACGGCCCCGTGACCATTGTTATGGATACGGATATCTGGGATAAAAGGTGATTTTTTATGAAAGTTACAAAGCTTGATCTCGGTCACGAGATTTTTGCTAATTGCTACGCCCTTGTTGATGAAGCAACGGGCGAGAGCGCAATAGTTGACCCTGCTTATTATAACGGTAACATCCGTCAGCTTTTTGATGATGCAGGGGCAAAAAATATTAAATATATTCTTCTCACACACGGTCATTTTGACCATATCTTCGGTGTTGCAGGGCTTAAGGAAGCAAGCGGCGCAAAGGTTGTTAT
>JAZNDY010000164.1:0-3418 GCA_045588295.1 Acutalibacteraceae bacterium | reverse complement strand
GTTCGGCAACCATAAAGCTCTCGTTATCGGTGATATTCAGATTGGCGGTCAGACAGAGGACACTGAAGTTCAGTCGCAAAACGGCTACACATGGAACAGTGTTCTTGCCGAAGCTCTTTCAGAAAACCCCGATGCAAGCTTTCTGCTTTCAGCCGGTGGTAACACCTCAACAGGCAAAACCGCCGCCGAATGGCAGACTCTTCTTATGCCCGAAGCTATGCGTTCGCTTCCTGTTGCACTTGCAATCGGCAACCACGATAAAAAGGGTATGATGTATAACTACTACACAAATATGCCCAACGAATATTACGGCAACTATTTTGAGGGACTTGACAGGGATTTCTGGTTCCGCCACGGCGACGTGCTTTATCTTGTTTTTGATGCTTGCTCCCCTGCCGCCGCTGACCATATGGCAATGGCAAAGGAAGCCGTTGAGGCAAACCCTGACGCAAAGTGGCGCATCGGCGTTATGCACCAGGCTCTTTTCGGCCCCGGTTACAGTGTGCTTGACCCCGAAACCTCAATCCTTCTCAATGCAGTTTTCAGCCCCATTTTTGATTCTTATGATATCGACCTTGTTATCAACGGTCACAGCCATCTGCAGGGCCGCTCACATTTCATTTATGAGAGCACAATAGTCGGCAAGGCAGAAAGCGGCAAAACCTACACTGACCCCAGAGGCACCGTTTACCTCAACACAAACGCAATCTGTGACCAGAATTCTTTCAGCGCCTCATCGCCCTACACAGCTTACAGCTTCTTTGAAAACGACGTTACCACCTACACAACCCTTGATTTTGAGGGCGACACACTTAAAATCGAAACCAGACGCGGTGACAACAGCGAATTGCTTGACAGCCTCACTCTCAAAAAGACAAAAGACTTCAAAGATAACGGCATTCTGCAGAAGCTCCACCGTTTTATCTATAAGTTTGTTGAATTCCTCGGCATTGTGTATCAGAAAATAGACAACGTTGTTGTTCAGATCAGAGGCGGACACTTCTAAACAGCAAACCTGCAGCAGAAAATCTGTTGCAGGTTTTTTTATTGTTTGGTAACAGTTTAGTTATATTTGCAGTGTAAAATATCAGTATTACAAACGAAAGGCTGATTGCTTTGAAAACGCTGAAAAAAATCGTTATTATTTCTGTTGCCTTTATCACCGCGCTTGCCGTTGCGGCAGTTGCCTCGGTTTTCGGCATAAATTATTACGTCAAGGCAAGTGCCTCAAAATATATAATTGATGCCGCTTCGGTTGGCGGCGGTTATGACTGCATACTGATTCTCGGCTGCAAGGTCAACGGCGATTCGCCCAGCCTGATGCTGCGCGACAGGCTCTCGCAGGGCGTTGAGCTTTACGGCACAGCAAGCAACAAACTGCTTATGACGGGCGACCACGGCAAAGACGGATATGACGAGGTCGGGGTAATGAAAGCATACGCAGAAGAATACGGCATTCCGTCTGAAAACATTTTTGAGGACCACGCAGGCTTCTCAACCTATGAGAGTATGTACAGAGCAAAAGAAATTTTCAAGGCAAAGAAAATTCTGATTGTTACGCAGGAATACCACCTTTACAGAGCCGTTTATGATGCCCGCGCGCTGGGACTTGATGCATACGGAGTTATCGCTGAGCCGTCAATGAATTACGGCGGCCAGGAATACAGGGATATCCGCGAAGTGCTGGCAAGAAACAAAGATTTTATTTTTGCAATCTTTAAACCCGAGCCGACTTATCTTGGCGAAGCCATTCCGATAAGCGGTAACGGCGATGCAACACAAGGATAAACAAAAAACCGCTGTGCAGTTGCCTGCATAGCGGTTTTGTTTTGCAAAAATGTTTTTACAAAAGTTAAATTATTTGATTTCAACCTTTGCGCCAACTTCTTCGAGCTTAGCCTTGATAGCTTCTGCATCGTCCTTGGAAACAGCTTCCTTAAGGGTCTTGGGAGCGCCGTCAACAACAGCCTTAGCTTCAACGAGGCCGAGACCTGTGATTTCACGAACAGCCTTGATAACCTTAACCTTTTCTGAACCAACTTCAGCAAGGATAACGTCGAATTCTGTCTTTTCTTCAGCAGCAGCAGCGCCTGCGTCAACAGGACCTGCAACAGCTACAGCAGCAGCTGCGGATACGCCGAATTCGTCTTCTACTGCGTGAACGAGCTCTGAAAGCTCAAGTACTGTGAGTTCTTTGATTGTTTCAATAATTGCTGCAATCTTTTCTGATGCCATTTTATTTTCCTCCAATTAATTAAAGATTTTTAAATTAAAATTTGATTATACTTCTGCGGGAGCTTCTTCAGCTGCAGGAGCTTCTTCAGCTGCAACGGGTTCGCCGCCGTTATCAACAATAGCCTGGATAACACGTGCGAATGCAGCGATGGGTGCGTTGAATGCGTTGCAAACTGTTGCAAGAAGGATATCTCTTGTGGGCAGCTTTGCAAGTGAATCGATAGTTGCTGTGTCAACAACAGCGCCGTCAAGATAACCGCTCTTAACGGAGAAGTTCTTGTGAGTGTCAGCAAACTTGGAAAGGATTCTTGCAGCTGCAGTGTGGTCTTCGGGGCTGATAGCGATAGCTGTTGTGCCTTCAAGAACGTTGCAAAGGTCATCAAGACCTGCGTTCTTAGCAGCAAGACCGAGAAGAGTATTCTTAACTACAGTGTACTTAACGCCTGCTTCACGAAGATCCTTACGGAGCTTTGTATCATCAGCAACGTTAATGCCCTTATAGTCAACAACAACACCTGCTACTGAATTCTGAAGCTGTTCAGTAAGGTCTGCAACAATCTGTTTTTTCTGCTCTAAAACTTTTGCGCTGGGCATTTATTTTCACCTCCGTTGGTTAAATAACAAAATTCAAAATTAAAAGCCCTTTCCGCAAACCGCAGAAAGGGCATAACATACTTATATCATAAAAATATCTGTATGCATCCTCTCTCGGCAGGCGGTTAAAAAACCTTTATGCGAAAAGCACCTGCTGTCTTAAAAAGAACAGCTTAGCTATGATAGCACACAATTATGCGGCTGTCAAGCTTTTTTTGAATTAAATTCAAATTATGCTTCCTGAGCTGAGCCAACCTTGTTGGGGTTAACCTTCACGCCGGGGCCCATTGTGGTGGCGAGAACGCAGGAACGGATGTACTGACCCTTTGCAGCAGCGGGCTTTGCCTTGATGATAGCGTCAAGAAGTGTGGTGAAGTTTTCGCCGAGCTTCTCTGCGCCGAAGGAAACCTTGCCGATGGGGCAGTGGATGATGTTTGTTTTGTCAAGACGGTATTCAATCTTACCTGCCTTAGCTTCTGTAACAGCCTTAGCAACGTCAGGTGTAACTGTACCTGCCTTGGGGCTGGGCATAAGACCGCGGGGACCGAGAACCTTACCGAGACGGCCAACGAGACCCATCATGTTGGGT
>JAZNDY010000163.1:0-2068 GCA_045588295.1 Acutalibacteraceae bacterium | reverse complement strand
CTGACCTTGCACCAGTCGTCTGCCGCTCTCATTTCGCCAAACGAGGCGTAATCACGCAGCATATCCGCAGGGGTAAAAAGCCTGTCGCCAAGTGATTCTTTTAACATAGCATCAAATTCATCAGCGTAATCAAAGCTGAATTTCTTCATATCCTCAAGCGGCAGAAATATGCTTTTCGGCTCAACGATGATTGTTACGGGCAGATGGTTTGGGTTGTTATCAGACCAGAGCGCAATTTCTTTCATTGCAAGCTCAAAATCATAACAGGTGGTGGACATATCAATGTGAGGGCTGTGCATACAGGTAAACGTAACGTTGCCGTCACGGTCAAACACCTCAATGTCAAGCTCCAGGCTTCTGATGCCGTTGCCGAGCTGGTCTGTGAGCGTTTCGCTCGCAAAATCCGCTGTGTTTTCGGGCAGAATTCCGAAAGTCAGTGCCGAAAGGCTACGGTAAAGTGCTTTTGTTTCATCCGTTGCAGCCGACTGATAGCTGTTATGCGTTGCTATAAAGCTCATTTCATTGAATTTTATGCCGGCATCAAGCTCTGCCTTCAGGTCACCTGCAAAAAACGAGGCTTCGTCAACGGGCAAAATCTCACCGTTTGCATAGGCTTGCTCAAGAGCGGCGATTCTTTGCTCCTGTGCGGCAATCATTCCGTCAAGCTTTGCACTGTTTGCAGAAAAAAGCGAAACAAAAGCGACGGCGGTTGAAATCAGCGCGGGTATGAATTTAATCAGACGTGTAAACAAATCAATCATTTTTATTTTCTCCGTTTATTATTTGCCACGCTTCAACAAGCCTTTCAATGCTCCATGCAGCGTTTGCGGGGCTTGTTGAGGGCAGGCATATGGCCTTGATTCCCGTTTTGGGGAGAGTATATTTGTTATAAAACTTTTCTGCGGTTTTGCCGTTAACGATTATTCTGTCAACCTTGCTGTTTTCAAGAATAACGGAAAGGTCGTTTGCGGTAACGTTTTTGATTGTGCTGTCGGCACTGCCTTCAATTTCGCACGAAGCAATAACGTCCCACATGGCGAGGTGATTTTCAAGAATCATCTTCTTTTTTTCTTCAACGGTTTCGGGTTTGGGGCAGCCGATAACCGCCGCCGCAACCGCCCAGAATCTGTTTTGCGGATGACCGTAGAAAAATGCGGCTTCTCTTGATTTCACAGATGGAAACGAGCCGAGTATAAGTGTTTTTGAATTGCCGTCAAACAGCGGCGGAATGGGATGGATAATCATATCTTTGTGTATTTTTTGAGCACGGGTGAAAGAGGCGTGAACACCGCAAAGGTAACGGCGGCGTTGATGGCACCCTTTGAGAGGTTAAAGGGTATAATTGCAGGCACAAGGCTTGCAACAACCCTGCCCACAGACTCTTTGAGATCTGTGCCCTCTTGAATGCCTGTGTAAAGACCCATAAAAACAAGGTTGAGCGGAACCATAACTACCGTCATACCAAGAACACCCAGAATAAGACCGACTATAAGGCTCTTAATGCTCTTTTTCTTTCTGTAGAGAATTGAGGGGATAAGAATGAGCACGGCTGATGCAAAAAAATGCATAATAAAGCCTATCCAGCCGCTGTGAGCACTTACCGTTATAGCTTGAATAAGGCACACCGCAAGCAGAATAATAAGACCCTGAACGGGACCGAGCATTATTGCACCGATTAACACGGGGATATCTGCGGCGTCATATTCAAGAAACGGCAGGGGAATCCACGGGAAATTTGCTCTTGAAACATACATCAGCACAACTGAAACCGCCGTCAGCATAGCCATAATTGTCAGCTCAAGAATTTTGTTCATTCGATTTTTTTTCATAATAAAACTCCATTCCCTCGGAGTGCCGGAAAAACAAAAATCGCCCTGCAAAAACAGGGCGAAAATGTCGGAATAACGGCAATCTCTTTCATCCGGACTTTAACCGTCGGTTGCGGAATTTCACCGCATCAGCCGCCACAAGCGGGTCGTGGACTTTAGGGTTAAAAGACTTGTGCTACATACGGTTTTGAAAGGCACTTTTTCACCAATACTGCGTCATAAAAGTCAGCAATGCAACA
>JAZNDY010000162.1:0-4846 GCA_045588295.1 Acutalibacteraceae bacterium | reverse complement strand
CGCTGAAGAGAATGTCGCCGTATGACGGATAGGGCCAGTATTCCGCAGCAGTGATTGACTCTGCAGCATCAACGTCTGCTCTTATATCTTCCATTGCAGGAATGATGATATCTTTATACATATTTGCAACGGCAAGCTTATCGCCACAAGAGTTGATTTCCTCAAGCTTTTCTTCAAAATCAGCTATCTTCTCAAAAACAGAGTTGCTTAAAGCTGAAAGCTTGGCAACCGTTTTTTCTTCATAGCTGCAATTTGCGGCAAAAGCACTCTTCTGAGCAATTGCGGCACCGCTGAGAGCACAGATATATTTGCTGATTGCAGGCAGAATATCCTTGTTAACCATATCAATCATTGTCAGTGCCTCAATGTTGAGGGTCTTGCAGTAATTTTCAAGATAAATCTCATATCTTGCTTCAAGCTCTTCTTTAGTGAAAACCTTGTGGTTTGCAAAAAGCTCAACGCTCTTTTCGCTGATAAGCGCAGGCAGACAGTCAGGCGTTGTGGGCAGGTTTGAGAGGCCTCTCTTTTCTGCTTCCTTAATCCATTCATCGTCATAGCCGTTACCGTTGAAGATAATTCGCTTATGGTCTTTTATGGTCTTTTTGATGAGAGCATCAAGAGCTTCTTCAAAGTTATCAACGTTTTCAAGTCTGTCGGCATAAGATTTGAGTGATTCCGCAACGGCTGTGTTAAGAGCGATATTTGCGCTTGAAATGGAGCTTGCCGAGCCAAGCATTCTGAACTCAAATTTGTTGCCTGTGAACGCAAAAGGTGAAGTTCTGTTTCTGTCTGTTGTATCCTTGGGGAATCTGGGCAAAACGTGAACGCCGACCTTCATCTGAACCGCTTCTTTCGCATCGTAAGCGGTGTCGTTTTCAATAGCCTCAAGAATATCGTTAAGCTCATCACCAAGGAACATTGAAACAACTGCAGGCGGCGCTTCGTGAGCACCGAGACGGTGGTCGTTACCTGCGCTGGCAACAGAAATACGGAGCAGATCCTGATAGTTATCAACCGCTTTTATTACCGCGCAAAGGAAAAGCAGAAACTGAGCGTTTTCATAGGGCGTTTCACCGGGTTCAAGCAGGTTAACACCCGTGTTAGTCTGAATTGACCAGTTATTATGCTTACCGCTGCCGTTAACACCTTTGAAGGGTTTTTCATGAAGAAGACACACAAGGCCGTGCTTGCGTGCAACCTTCTGCATAATCTCCATTGTGAGCTGGTTATGGTCAGCGGCAATGTTGGTTGTTGTGAAAATGGGAGCAAGCTCATGCTGAGCAGGAGCGCCCTCGTTATGTTCTGTTTTGGCAAGGATTCCAAGCTGCCAGAGTTCTTCATCAAGGTCTTTCATATAAGCGGCAACTCTGGGTTTGATGCTGCCGAAGTAATGGTCATCCATCTCCTGACCCTTGGGAGGTCTTGCGCCAAAAAGAGTTCTGCCTGTGTAACGCAGGTCTTTTCTTTTTTCATAAACCTCTTTGTCAACAAGAAAATATTCCTGCTCAGGGCCGACTGTTGTTTTAACCGCTGTCATTTCCTGACCGAAGAGCTTCATAATTCTGACAGTCTGCTTGCTGATAGCTTCCATTGAGCGCAGAAGAGGCGTCTTTTTATCAAGAGCTTCGCCGCCGTATGAACAGAAAGCGGTAGGAATATAAAGTACGCCTTCTTTGATGAATGCATATGAGGTGGGGTCCCAGGCTGTGTAACCTCTTGCTTCAAAGGTTGCACGCAGACCGCCCGAGGGGAACGACGAAGCATCGGATTCACCCTTAACAAGCTCTTTGCCTGAGAACTCCATAATAATATTGCCGCTCTCACAGGGAGAAATAAAGCTGTCGTGCTTTTCGGCGGTAATACCTGTCATAGGCTGGAACCAGTGGGTATAGTGAGTTGCGCCCTTTTCGATTGCCCAGTCCTTCATAGCGTTTGCAACAACGTTTGCAACGCTTAAGTCAAGGCGCTTATTATCCTGAATAGCCTTTTTCATTGCCTTATATGTTTCTTTGGGCAGACGGGCTTTCATTGTTTTATCATCAAAAACCATACAGCCGAAATAATCGGGAACGCTTCTCATAGCCATTTCTCCTGTTCCTGCAATTAAAAATACAAATAAAGTATATAACTAACGCAGACCAAAATCAAGCAAAATTGAAGCAAAAAAGAATATTCTTGCAAACTACCGATAAACGGTTGCAGACACAGGCATAATTTGTAAAAATTAATGCAAAACAAGGTATAAATTAATGGTGTAAAATATTGACTATATTAAAATAAAAAGATATAATTAAATAAATATGTGCGTAAGGAGTGAGCTTGTGGCAGTAAGAAATAAAATTCTGTTTTTGGTTACCAGTTTTTCAGCAATAACATTCTCTTTGATATTAGAAGTGTTTAGTTACCCCCTTTCTGGGCTTCTTGCAGAGTTGCTTTGCAGTATATTCCACGGCACCAATTACCAATTATTTGAACAATCTTCAATCCAATTTATATATTTAACATCTCAATTGATTTTTGTGGGTGTTACGTTTGGCATACTGCTCCTCTTTAACCTCATCAGCAGAAAAAAAGGCAGAGCGGAGGGCTGCATTTCGCCTGCATATGCATTCGCTTATACTGCGGCAAGCAGCATTTCATCATTGATTTTATCTTTTTTATTTACTGATTTGCTTTATATTCTCGGTTTTAGACACCTCGTTGGTTCTATCTACAGCATCAGAAATATTGCTCAAATTATCGTTTTCCCGTTTGTTGCCGTAATTTTTTGCGTTATTCTGTTTATCACAGGCAGCAAAAGAGCAAGACAGCTTAACCAAAGAGTTTTAGAAGGCAAAGAAAACAGCGAGTCAGCTTTGGGCGAAGCAAAACTCTTTTCTGCAGGCAGAATAGTTGTTCTTGTTGTTTTTGTTATAGCATTTTCAGTTAACTGGTTAAACCCTTTGAGTTTTTTGGCAGTCCCGTATGAAGTTTTTAACATTATCAATTATTTAGTATACCCTGCGTTTATAGTCTTATGCTTTGCGGCAGTTATCATCTGCAACCTTATTGCAGGCAAAAAAAATCCGCAAAACAAAATTCCGTTGGCAACAGCGTTTATCCCCATCGGCGCAAGTATGGTCTCCTCAATAATCAACTACTTTATTAGAGCTGTTTTTTGGTTTTTGAAAGCTTTTGAAGTAAAAGAACAATACGGTTATGACGGTTACTATTATTATGACGAATTCTACAATGAATTTGTGAATAAAACCAACGCAATCACTGGTGTAACTACTTTTATTGCCGGTATAATAACGGTTGTTCTTTTCACCATTCTTGTTTTCAGGCACGAAAAGAAAAATTATGAAGCAATGCTTAATGATAAGTATTACGGCAAAAAGAAAGAAAAGCCTGCTCCTGCACCTGTTCAGAACGCACCCCAGGCACAGGGACAGCCTGTATACGGTCAACCCGTTCAGGTTGTGTATCTGCAACCGGGGCAGATAATTCCCGGCCAGCCGGTTCAGATTGTTTATCAGCAGCCTGATCAGCCTGTTTACGGTCAGCCGGTTCAGGTGGTATATCAGCAACCCGTTCAGCCTGATAACACGGTAAATACATCTGACGAACCCACAATCATAATGAACGACGATGCTACCGCAGTGATGAACAGTGATTCTTTCACCACAAACGGCAACAACAATAACCAATAATCCCCACGGAGGTTTTTATGAACAGATTTGACAGCGCAAAAGAGATTTACGCAAAGCTCGGCATTGATGCCGAAGCGGCTCTTGCAAAGCTCGCAGACGTTACTGTTTCGGTTCACTGCTGGCAGGGCGATGACGTTGGCGGCTTTGACAGCGACGATGCACTCTCGGGCGGTATTCAGACAACGGGTAACTATCCCGGCAAAGCAAGAACACCCGATGAGCTTATGGCGGATATCGACAAGGCATTCAGCCTTATCCCCGGCAAGAAAAAGCTTAACCTTCACGCAAGCTATGCAATCTTTGACGGCAACAGAGCCGACAGAGATGCGCTCAAACCCGAACACTTCGCAAAATGGGTTGAATACGCAAAGGCAAGAAACATCGGTATCGATTTTAACCCCACATTCTTCTCACACCCGATGGTCAAAGACGGACTTACTCTTTCTTCTCCCGATGAAGAAGTTCGCAAATTCTGGGTTGAACACGGCAAGCGCTGCGTTGAGCTTTCAGATTATTTTGCAAAAGAAACAGGCTACCCCTGCGTTATGAACATCTGGATTCCCGACGGCTATAAGGATATCCCTGCAGACCGCCTTTCACCCAGACTCCGCTTCAAGAAATCTCTTGATGAAATTCTTGCAACACCTTATGATAAAACAAAGGTATTTATTACGCTTGAATCAAAAGTTTTCGGCATCGGTCTTGAAAGCTATACAGTCGGCTCGGCTGAATTCTGCCTGAGCTATTCAACAAAAGCAGGCATCGTTCCGCTTATGGATAACGGCCACTACCACCCCACGGAGCTTGTTTCAGACAAGATTTCCGCTCTGCTTGCATTCAACGAAAAAATCGCCCTTCACATCACAAGAGGCGTTCGTTGGGACAGCGACCACGTTGTTCTTTTTGATGACGAAACAAAAGAAATTGCAAAAGAAATTGTTCGCAACGATGCTCTTGACAGAGTGTTTATTGCAACAGACTATTTTGATGCTTCAATCAACCGCATCAGTGCCTGGGTAACGGGTGTAAGAAGCGTGCAGAAGGCTCTGCTCAACGCACTTCTTGAGCCCTCAAAGGCAATGAAAGAGCTTCAGGATAAGGCAGATTTCACCTCGCTTATGGTTCTCGGCGAAGAAATCAAAACTCTTCCCCTC
>JAZNDY010000161.1:0-5596 GCA_045588295.1 Acutalibacteraceae bacterium | reverse complement strand
GTTGGTCTTACCGTCTGGTATCCCAACCAGAGCATTGATAACGTAAAACCTTATCCGTTTACTTTTTATGTAGTCGGCAACGGTGACTATATGCTTCAGACAATAAAAAACTGCACCCTCATCAATTCCTACAGAGGAATCGGTGCGAGTGCGGAATGCGAAAACGGTATTTATGAGTGCCACGAAATGCTGATGGTTGAAAACGTAAAAGGCACCTGCCTTTATCAGGGACTGAATGCTCATAATTCAGCCGATGTTGATACCGTTAAAACTCTTTATATATCAAACGAATATTGGTGCGGAGCGGGCGAGGAGTTTAATGCTCCCGAAAGGCAGAAGCTTGATGAATACACACGCAAAAATGGCTGCGGTCTTGTAATAGGCGACCTCGAATGGCCCGAATTTGCCGATGTCAGAATCTCCGATATGCTTTACGGAATGTTTGTCAAGGAAGGCATACGGTACACCTTCAGCGGCGAATTTACCGATTTTTATATAACCGATTGTGATTACGGTATTTATATTCCCAAGGGTAACATAATTTCAAGAAAGTATTCATGGGGTACAGGAATTAGCAACGGAGTTATTGAAGGCAGCGAATGTGCAATATATGACCCCGGCGAAAATGCAATGATTCTGACAAACGTAAAAACCGAAGGCAAAATTAAGGGCAAAAATATCCGTATCTATAATGCAGATACAAGCGAATATACTCCCGATTATGAGCATAAGCACACAAAGCCTGCCGAAGTTTTGTATGTTGTATCAGCAGATAAAACGGGCAAAACCGATGCATCCGTTGCGGTTCAGAATAAGCTGAATGAAGCGGCTGAAACGGGCGGAATAGTTTATCTTCCTGCAGGTCTTTACCGCTTTGAAAATCCCGTAACAGTGCCTTCGGGTGTTGAATTCAGGGGCTCATCATCTGTTGCAACCCGTTGCCAGAGTGAGAACAGCAGCGGAACTCTCATTCTTTCATATTACGGTTTCGGTGAATCGGATAAACCGCTTATTACTTTAGGCGGCAATGCTTCGGGCATAAGCGGAATCAGAGTTGATTATCCTCTCAACAATCCCGTTGATGACAGCGGAAAATATATGAAAACCACCCCCGTTATCTACAGCGGATATGATGATGTATATATTATCAACTGTGCATTAACCCTTGCAAGCTGCGGAATAAAGCTTCAGAATTCCGACGGTGCTTTTGTGAAAAAGGTAATCGGCTGCTGCTTTGAATCGATGTTTGATTTAACCGATTGCAATAATACTTTTATTGAGGGCTGCCTGCAAAATGCAAACACTCTGCCGAGAAACGGCTATGCAAAGCTCGGCATACCCCGTCTGACTGAGGATAAACTGTTTGATTATGTTTTTATCCCCATAACAAGAATTCACACCGATTATATCAGGCTCAATTCCTGCAACGGCGTTACCGTATTCAACACGTTTATTTACGGCGGAAAATCCTTTTTGAATTCGGTTGACAGCAATGCAGTATTTGTTAATACAGGTCACGACGGTTCATCAAAAACAGAGCCTGCTCTCATAATGTCGGGCGGTGAAATCACTTTCCTCAATTCTATGCGCTCAACCTCCGATGGGCAGCAGGGATATTATTTCTATTCAATTGAAAACGGCACAAGGTTCAAATCATATACCAGCCAGTCTGTTGATATGGCATATTGCGAGCATCCCGTAATTGAAAACATAAAACTTAATGAGCTCAATAAAAGCGAATGGATTTACGGCATTCTGCAACCTTTTTACAGATTAATTGCATTCTTTGGAAATTTATATATGAAAAATCAATAACAGAAATATATAATGCGAAACCACCTCTACCTATGCAGAAAGCACCGGTAAGAGGTGGTTCAGTGTTTTTATGAGGATAGTTTGATAAATTGGAATTTAAAGTATAAATCAAATGAAACTAACCTTCTGAATATGAGATGACACTCGTTTTCTGATTTTAAATTATATGGAACTGAACGGAAAAAGTATTGATTCCGTTTTTGCTTTCGGCAAAGATTTTGCCTGAATGTTCTGTGACGATGCTTTCGGCAATGGAAAGACCGAGACCGTAGCTGTTGTTCATCTGACGGGTTTTGTCGCCTCTGTAGAAACGCTTAAAGATGTTTTGCAGCTCCTCTTCAGGTATGGTTTCACCTTCGTTACTTACTGAAATTCTGCACTGATTTCTGCCTTGCTTTTTCAGAATCAGCTTTATTTCCGATTTTTCTGATGCGTATTTGTTTGCATTATCAAGAAGAATATCAATAACCTGTTTTATTTGCTCTGCGTTGCCGTTCATATTGATGTCAGGTTCAATTTCGCTTGTGAAATTCTGCTCTTTCTCAAAGAACAGTGCTTCAAACGGAAGAATTGCATCGGATACGGTTTCGCTCAGATTAAAAACCGCAAACTCTTTTCTGACACTTCCGTTATCGAGTCTTGCAATTTCAAGCATACTCTCAACAAGTCCTCTCATTTGCTTTGACATTGTGAGAATATTATCGGTAAATTTTGATTTATTTTCTTCGGAACTTTCAGATTTCATGAGTTCCGCATTCGTTGTTATGACCGTAAGCGGAGTTTTTAATTCGTGTGATGCATCGGCAATAAATTGCTTCTGCTTATCCCACGCTTCTTCAACCGGTTTAACAGCCCATTTTGCAAGGAAGATACTTATGACAAAGAAAAGCAGCAATGCACTTAATCCGATAATTATACATGTTCTGTAAAGACTTTCAAGCATATCTGCTTCGGCTGAAACATCGGTAAAAATATAGCTGTTGCCCATCGGAGTCCTGTTGCGGAAATAACGCAAAGATGTATCGGGAACAATTCCTGTTTCTTCGTCACGGCTTTCGGCATATTCAAAAAGGGAGTTCAGATATTCTTCATCGGACAAATCAAA
The DNA here is from genome assembly GCA_045588295.1 of Acutalibacteraceae bacterium. Lineage (GTDB taxonomy): Bacteria > Bacillota > Clostridia > Oscillospirales > Acutalibacteraceae > CAG-177. The sequence goes on along the minus strand of JAZNDY010000161.1, from coordinate 2,676 downwards.
CATACCGTTATCTTCTGCAATAAATTCACCTTCAGGAGTGATAAGCAGACTGAAATGCGGTTTCGGGATATGTTCAAATTCTTTTTCGGGTTTATTGTGAGGCTTGGGAGGCATTGCTATATCCCTCATTGCCGAGATGTTTTGCTGTTCGATATTTTTATGCGTGAGTGTGATAACCGTACCAAGAATTACGCTAAGCATAACGGTTACGGTCACCATAAAAATACATATAAATTTTATTCTCAGCTTTTTAAGCATTTATTTAACCTCCAGATGATAACCGAGCCGTCTTATGGCTTCGATGCTTATATCCGAGCCGATGCTGCGAAGCTTTTTGCGGAGAAATCCGATATATACCTCAACATGGTTTTCAACAGCATTCGAGTCATATCCCCATACTCTTGCGAGTAAAGCGTCCTTTGAAAGATTACGGTCTTTTGACTGCATAAGCAGACGCATAACATCAAATTCCTTTGCGGAAAGTCGAACGGATTTTTCACCGCAGATAAGCTTGCCCGATGAAAGGTCAAGTGAGGTGTTGCCGAAAACAAGCTCGTCAACCTGATTTCCCTGACGGCGGAGCAATGCGTTTATGCAAGCGAGAAGTTCTGCGGTGTCAAAAGGTTTTGTCAGGTAATAATCCGCACCGCTGTTAAGACCTCTTATTCTGTCCTCAACTTCCGATTTTGCCGTAAGCATAAGAATCGGCGTTGAGCATCGTTTTGAGCGCACCTGTCTTGCAACCTCATAGCCGTCCATTTTCGGCATCATAACATCAAGTATCAGCAAATCATATATTCCGAGCAAAGCATATTCCTTGCCCGTTTCGCCGTCATAAACCGCTTCAACCTCAAAGCCTTTGCCCTCAAGAAGCGTTTTCAGCGAATCGGCAAGGATTTTTTCATCTTCAATTATAAGTATTTTCATCATTTTCACCTGCCCGATTATTATAATATCTCTGTTTGCTGAAATAAAGCTGAAAAAGAATTTGTTTACATTTCTTTTACAATGTTGAACCCGTATTTTCAGTTTGAATTCAGTTTCAGGTGATATGATTACGGCATACAAAAGAGGTGATAAAAACTTGAATCTTCGTCACGAATGGAAGCATTTAATCAATTATGGGGATATGATTGTGCTGCGGAAAAGGCTGAGTGCGGTTATGAAGGCAGATGAAAACGCCGTTGACGGCAGATATTTTATCCGAAGCCTTTATTTTGACACTCCCGCCGATACCGCATTGAGGGAAAAGATTGACGGAATAAGCCGCCGTGAAAAATTCAGAATCAGATACTATAATTTTGATACAACGGTTATTCATCTTGAGAAAAAGAGTAAGACTGCAGGACTTTGCAGCAAAAAAAGTGAGGATTTAACAAAAGAACAGGTTCAAAAAATCATTGACGGTGACATTTGTTGGATGAAGGACTCCGAAGATGAACTCATCCGTGAGCTTTATCAGAAAATGACCGTTCAACAGTTGAAGCCTAAAACGATTGTTGACTATTGGCGTGAACCCTTTGTTTATGAAGCGGGCAACGTGAGGGTTACTCTTGATTACGGAATCAAAACAGGTCTTGCTTCAAAGAATTTTTTCAACAAAGACTGTCCGACGGTAACGGTTCCCGATAACCCGATAATCTTAGAGGTCAAATGGGATGAATTTTTGCCGACGGTTATCAGAAACGCAATACAAATCGGCGACAGACGGACTTCGGCATTTTCCAAATACGCAATCTGCAGAATTTATGACTAAAAGGAGATTAATACAATGAATTTTTCAGACATTTTTAAATCAAGTTTTATCGAAAACATTGCAAGCGTAAGTATGCTTGATATGGCAATAGCAATGGCTCTTGCTTTTCTGATTGGAATTTTTATTTTCTTTGTTTACAAAAAGACGTTCAACGGCGTAATGTATTCGTCAAGCTTCGGCGTTACGCTTGTTGCGCTGACAATGATTACAACCCTTGTTATCCTTGCAGTTACCAGCAACGTTGTTCTTTCGCTCGGTATGGTCGGTGCTCTTTCGATTGTCCGTTTCAGAACCGCAATCAAAGAACCGCTTGACATTGCTTTCCTTTTCTGGGCAATCGCAGTCGGCATTGTTCTTGCCGCAGGTATGATTCCTCTTGCGGTTATCGGAAGTATTGTTATCGGCGTTGTTCTTCTTGTTTTTGTCAACAGAAAATCACATTTCAACCCCTATCTTATCGTTATAAACTGTGATTCACATTCAAGCGAAGAAAATGCAAAAAATTATCTTAAAGATAAGGTCAACAAATGCACCGTAAAGAGCAAAACTGCACAGAGCGGCTCTGTTGAGCTTACTCTTGAAATCCGTCTTAAAGATGATAACACCGATTTTATCAACGAACTTTCTGCTATAAACGGCATCAACAGCGCTGTTCTTGTAAGCTATAACGGCGATTACATGGGTTGAGGTGAGCAATATGTCAACCCATAAGCATATTGATAAAATCTGCTGTGTTGCCGTTGTTCTCGCTCTCATCATAACCGTTCTGTTCATGAACGGTCAATCGCCCGGTATTGTTTCCGCAGGTAAAACAATGGGATATGAAAACCGTCTGTTCAACACGGAAAAGGTTCATACCGTCGATATCGTCATGAACGATTGGGACAGCTTTATTGAAACCTGCGAAAACGAAGAATATT
>JAZNDY010000160.1:0-3083 GCA_045588295.1 Acutalibacteraceae bacterium | reverse complement strand
TTTGTGAAACCGTCAAACTTAACGGAATAACCGGCTGCTGTGAAGAGGCAGAATTTATCGCCGTCACTTTCTTTGTGCGCAACAATTTCTGCTTTAACCGTGTTCTGAACACAGCTTGCCATAAGGCTTGCCATAAAGCGTTTCCAGATAAGTGCATAGAGCTTATACTGGTCAGCGGTAAGGCTGCTCTTAACCTGCTCGGGAGTGAGCGAAGGAACAGAGGGTCTGATAGCTTCGTGGCCATCCTGTGCGTTTGCCCTGGATTTATAATAAACAGGCTTTTCGGGCAGATATTCGCTGCCGAATGCCTCGGCAATATAGCTTGTTGCAGCCGCTCTTGCTTCTTCTGAAATGCGAAGCGAGTCGGTTCTCATATAAGTGATAAGACCGCTCATACCGATACCCTTAACGTTAACACCTTCATAGAGCTCCTGAGCCGCTCTCATTGTTCTTTCCGCCTGGAAACCAAGCTTTTTTGAAGCTTCCTGCTGAAGAGTTGAGGTGATAAACGGAGGTGCGGGATTCTTTTTTCTTGTGTCCTTTTTGACAGATTTCACTTCATATTCTGCACCGTCAAGGCGTGCAAGATAGGCATCCGCCTGCTCCTTGTTTGTGATTTTAACTTTGCCTTTTTCATCTGCATAAAGAGTCGCAGTAAGCACTCTTCTCTGTGCCGTTGCAAGCTTTGCTTCAAGAATCCAGTATTCTTCGGGGTTGAATGCGTTGATTTCGTTTTCACGGTCAACAATAAGTCTGACCGCAACGCTCTGAACTCTGCCTGCAGAAAGACCTCTTCTGATTTTCTGCGAAACAAACGGGCTGAGTCTGTAGCCTACCAGACGGTCAAGAATACGTCTTGCCTGCTGTGCATTAACAAGATCAAGGTTTACCTGCTTGGGGTTTGCCATACCGTTAGCAATACCTGTTTTTGTGATTTCGTTGAAAGTAACTCTGTTTTTCTTTTTGAGATCAAGACCGAGAACGGATGCAAGGTGCCATGAAATTGCTTCTCCTTCGCGGTCAGGGTCGGCTGCAAGATAAACAGCTTCACTTGCATCAACCTTTTCTTTAAGCTCTTTAACAAGCTTTTCTTTGCCTTTGATAAGAGCATATTTGGGTGCGAAATTGTTTTTAACATCAACGCTGAGCTTTGCGGCAGGCAGGTCTCTGATGTGGCCCTTTGATGCAACAACATCGAATTCCTTGCCGAGATATTTTTTGATGGTGTTCGCCTTTGCAGGCGACTCAACGATAACAAGCTTTGCCATTGTAAAAATTTCTCCTGTCGCTAATTTATTTGAATTTTTTATTAAACCAACTCATAACATTTGCCCTCTGTTGCCTTGATGAGGTTTTCAATCTCAAGCGTCATCAGGGCTGTGAGAACTTTTGAAGCGGACAAGCCGCTCATTACACAGATTTCATCTGCGTGCAACGGCTCGTCTTTAAAAAGACGGTAAACCGCCAGAGCCTCGGAATCAAGGTATGCCGGAGGCGTTTTTTGTGTTTTAGGCATAACTGCGACGGGCGTTTTTTCTATTATTGCCCTGACCGCCGTAACCTCTTCAATTATCATTTGCGGAGCCTGTGCACTGCTGTTAACTCTGTCCGGATACATCATTTCATAACCGCCGATGATATCCTCTGCACAGGTAACAACGGTTGCTCCGTCACGAATGAGGCGATTAACGCCTGTGTATGCGCTGTTAAGAATGCTGCCGGGGATTGCAAAGATATCTCTTCCCTGCTCGTTTGCCTTGCGTGCGGTGATAAGCGAGCCGCTTTTTTCGCCTGCTTCAACAACAAGCACGCCCATACTCATACCCGATATGATTCTGTTGCGTTCAGGGAAGCTTGACCTTGTGACCGGTGAAAGAGGCGGATATTCAGTTACCAGCGCGCCTGATTGGCTTATCCTTTTGCGCAAAGGTTCGTTCTCTTTAAGATAACCGTAGCCGAGACCGCAACCCATAACGCAAACCGTTTTGCCGTTAACCGAAAGCGCGCCTTCGTGAGCTGCGCTGTCAATGCCGAGCGCGCCTCCGCTGACAATAACCGCTTTCATTGCAGCCATACCGCCGCAGATTCTTCTTGATATCTCCACGCTTTCATACGACGGTTTTCGTGTGCCCACAACACCGACGCATATGCTTGAATTAACGTAAGAAATATCGCCGTCAACATACAGCACAAGAGGCATATCAACAATATTCCTCAGAACATCGGGGTAATCCGCATCGTCGGGAGTGTATACCTTCCAGCCGTTGCGTTTGCAGGTTTCAAGAGCAACCTGAGCATTTTTGAGAGGTGTTTTTTCAAGTTTGTCAAGCTGGGGTCTTGAAAACACGCCCGAGATAATTCTTGAGGTTCTGTCTGCTTCATAAATCTCTTTGGGTGACGCGTAACAGGCAAGGATTTCATCAACCCGTGCCGCCGCACCGAGAGCCATTGAAAGCCACACCCAATAAACAGTGTTTACATTCATCTCATCAGCTCCCATGCAAGAATTGCCGCAGCCGCTGAAGCGTTAAAGGATTCCGCCCTGCCGCCCATAGGGATTGTAACTGCCGCTTCACAGGCTTCGATTGCCGCCTGTGAAAGACCCGAGCCCTCATTGCCCACGCAAATAATCACACCATTGTCAAGGCATACGCTGCGGATATCAGCCGCAGCGCTCCTGGGAACGGAAGCATAAGTATGCATTCCGTTTGCCTTCGCATTTTCAAGCAGCTGTGTGAGGTTATCAGTTTCAATGAGCGGTATCCGCAAAAGTGAGCCCATTGCGGCACGCATAGCCTTGGGGTTATAAACGTCGCAACCGCCGCTGACTATCAATCCGCTCAATCCGAGAGCCTCTGCCGTTCTGCTGACTGCACCGAGATTGGAAGGGTCCTGCAGGTTTTCAAGCGCAAGGTATTTGCCGCCAAAATCCAGAGCCGAAACAATCTCCTTCTTTTTGCAAACGCAAAAAACACCCTGCGGATTTTCGGTATCGGAAAGCTTTTTTGCAACGTCAGCGCTTATTTCACAGCATATGCAGCCTGTTGCAATAATACTCTGCGTGTATGCAGAATATTTTTCGA
>JAZNDY010000159.1:0-7960 GCA_045588295.1 Acutalibacteraceae bacterium | reverse complement strand
CAATCAGAATTTTATCAGGGTGAGGAAATTCCGTTGCAGGCACAGGTCTTCTGTCAATATAGGTGCTGTCATAAAGATAGCCGTTATATATGTTTGAATAGCGTGTTTTGGACTGGCGCGCACGCCAGTCTCTGCCGCTGTAAATAACTTCTGTTTTGCCGTTTTTATAAACAATTTCAAGCGCGCAAAGCAGAGCAACCTCTTTTGCGCCGATGTAATCGCCGCCGTAATGGAAGGGCTGAGCCATATAGTTGCCTCGCCAACCGGGTGCAACGCCAACCTGAATGCGGTTATTACGGCTTATAAGGTCAGTAACGTCATAGGTATCCACCTGCAGACGCTTATTATATGAAGTCCAGCCGGGCGCAAATATAAAATCGCCCACTCTTATGCCGTTGATTTTTGCCTCATAAACGCCGAGTGCTGTTATTTCAAGCGTTGCGCTTGCAATTTCGCCTTCTTCGGCAGAAAACGATTTGCCGAATTCAATTGCCCTGTCAACATAGACCATAGGATGCTTTATCCATTTGGCGTTAAGAATGTTTTTCACAGAAGCCCTCCTTATTATCGGTAATAGATTCATTTTATACCATCACAAACGAAAAAGCAACAAAAGTATTGAATAAATCTGATTTATCTGTTAGAATACATTATTATAATGATAACCTTTGAAAGGATTTGCTTTTATGAAAAAGATAATTTCTGCCCTTTTAATCGCCGCGCTTATGCTCGCAACATTTGCTGCTTGCGGCAATAAACCCGATGATGACGCCAAAGAAACAACCGCCTCAGTTAACACGGTTGGCATCAAACTTGAATTTAACGCAAATTCAGGCAAAAAAGAATTCAAAAACACTGACGGTAAGGTTGTTTATAAGGTTGAATACAGCGTGCCCTGGCTTGATAAAACTTACAGCGAAGAGGCTCAGGTTCAGTTCAACAACTATGTTCAGACCGAATTTCTTGACGCAGCCTTCAATTTTGCTGAAAACAACGTTAAAAACGTAAAGCCTGACGAAAAAGACCCCAGAACAATCAAAATCAGCTTTGAACCCTTATACAAAATGGATACCGTTTTCAGCGTTAAAATTTCAACCGCTTATTCCTCACAGAGTTCCATTGACGTTTACAGAACGTTTAACCTCAAAAACGGCTTTGTTCTCCATGCAGAAGAATTCTTCACACAGGATGTTGAAGAAACAAAGAAGAGTATCTTTGAAGCGCTCGCCCCTGAAGCCGCATCTCTTCTGCGCGAGGATAAGGAAATGAGTTCAAAAGAAAAAGAAGCTCTTGCCTTAGAAAAGCTTGCCGCAGGCTTTGAGTCAGCAAGCTTTTATATCACAGATTCTTATATCGCATTTGTTTATAACGTTTCTGATTTCCAAGAGGGTATGGGCGCAAGCGCAGGCACACACGAATTTATTCTTGACCTGACAACCTATTCATACCTCGGCATTTCAAACAATCCCGAAGAAGTTCTTAAATAAGCAAGCCAAACACTGCCACAGTAATAAATAACGGGCTCACAAAAGTGAACCCGTTGTTTTTTATTTAAATTGTTGATATGTTAAGCAAGAAACACGCTCGTTTTTCTGCCACCATTTCTGTTTGATTGATGAGGGCGAGTGAAATGGGCGGTTTCTTCGAGCGACCGCGTATCTGCTATACGCCGAGCGAGAAAAAACGCTCATTTTGCCGCCATAATCAATCAAAGTGATGCGGCGATGCGAGCCATTGCCTCATCCGCTTCTTTGGTGAGAGGCAGGAAAGGTCTTCTGCAGGGACCGCAATCAATACCGAGGTGAGTCATAATTGCCTTTTCGCAGGGAAGAACGGTATACTTGATCATTTCGGCAATGATTTTGTTGGCTTCTGTCTGAATTGCCTGAGCTGTTTCGATATCGCCTGCATTGAAAGCTTCAAAAATCTTGATGAACTTATCGCCCATAATGTTATATCTCCTTCCCATAGCGCCGTCTGCACCCATTGCAAGGCCGCCGAGGCACATTTCGTCAAAACCGTTGAAGATTGTAACAGGTCTGTCAATCTTCTGCTTGAACTGGTGGAGTGTATAAAGGTCGTTTGAAGTGTGCTTGATGCCCATATAGCGTTCGTCCTTAAACATTTCAGCCGCATAATCTGCAGTAAAAGTTACGCCGCTGCCGCCGGGGAAATTATAAACAACCATAGGAATGTTTACGCTTGAAACGATATCGTCATAATACTTTCTGATTGCAGGGAATGAAAAACCGTAGTAAAGAGGAGCAACCGCAGACACTGCATCGTAGCCGAGAGCTTCTGCTGTTTTTGCCATGCTGATTGCTTCATCTGTTGAGATTGAGCCGCAGTGTGCAATAAGCGGAACTTTATCGCCTGCAGCTTCCTTAACGATGCGGAAAACCTCTTTGCGTTCTTCAGCAGTCATAATAAGACCTTCGCCCGTGCTGCCGCCTACGTAGAAACCGTTGATTCCTTTTTCAAGGTTAAATTCAACAAGCTTTTTGAGAGAAGCTTCGTTGATTGAATAGTCATCCTTGAAGGGTGTAAGCAGAGCTGTAAAAATACCTTTCATTTTGTTCATCTCCAAAATTTAATTTTTTGAATTATTCATATAAAGGATATTTGCGGCAGATTTCGTTGACACCTTCTCTGATTTTATCTGCGCTGTTTTCAAAATCTGTTGCGCAAAGGTAAATGAATTCTGCGATTTTATCCATATCTTCTTCAACAAGACCTCTTGAGGTTGCTGCGGCAGTGCCGAGTCTGACGCCGCTTGTAACAAAAGGCTTCTCGGGGTCATTGGGGATTGCGTTCTTGTTTGCTGTGATATAAACCTCGTCAAGTCTGTGCTCAAGCTCCTTGCCTGTGATGCCGAGTGAGCGCAGGTCAACAAGAATAAGGTGGTTATCAGTGCCGCCCGAAACAAGGTTTACGCCTCTTGAGGTAAGACCCTTTGCAAGAGCTGCGCAGTTTGCAACAATCTGCTTCTGGTATTCTTTGAATTCAGGCTTAAGAGCTTCGCCGAAGCAAACGGCCTTTGCAGCGATAACGTGCATAAGAGGGCCGCCCTGATTGCCGGGGAAAATAGCCTTGTTGATTGCAGCTTCAAGCTCTGCCTTGCAGAGAATAAGACCGCCTCTGGGGCCTCTGAGAGTTTTGTGTGTGGTTGTGGTTACGATATCGGCATAAGGCACGGGTGAGGGATGAAGACCTGCGGCAACAAGACCTGCAATGTGAGCCATATCAACCATAAAATATGCACCGACTGCCTTTGCGATTGCTGAAATACGCTCAAAGTCAATTGTTCTTGCGTATGCGGATGCGCCTGCAACAATCAGCTTGGGCTTTGCTTCGTTTGCAACTCTCTCAAGCTCGTCATAATCAATAAAGCCGTCATCACCGACACCGTAAGGAACAAACTTATAAAGCTTGCCGCTTGCGTTAACGGGTGAACCGTGTGTTAGGTGACCGCCGTGAGCAAGGTTCATACCCATAACAACGTCACCGGGCTGGAGAATTGCGGAATAAGCCGCCATATTTGCCTGTGCGCCTGAATGAGGCTGAACGTTTGCTGCCTCTGCGCCAAAAAGCTCTTTTGCTCTGTCGATAGCAAGCTGTTCAACAACGTCAACACATTCGCAACCGCCGTAATATCTTTTGCCGGGGTAGCCTTCAGCGTATTTGTTGGTCAGCACGCTGCCCATTGCAGCCATAACTGCAGGTGAAACAATATTTTCTGAAGCAATAAGCTCAATGTTTCTTCTCTGTCTGCCAAGCTCGGCAGCCATAGCGTCGCCAATCTCTTTATCATACTTTGAAACAAAGTTTATTGTGTCAAGATAATCTGAAAACATAGAATATTCCCCTTTAAGCCATATTTATCTATTATAATAGAATAATATCACGAACACCGTCGGTTTGTCAAATAACATTATTAACAAAAAATACTTGTAATCTTGGTTTAAATAGGTTATACTGTATGGGAATATATTTAAGGAGATGAATCCATGGACCCCATAAAGGTTGATTTTTCACGCAAAGACGGCAGCAGAAAAAACGATATCGTTGTTCCGCCTGAAAGAGCTGCATTAAAGATAATCATAAGCATAGTATGCTCACTTGTTTTTGCGGCAATTCTTTTTTATTTTATGCTTCCCGCAATTAACTTCAAGGCAATCGAGTTTTATATCTATCTTGGTGCCGTTGCCGTTTCTTATATTGTTTTCAACGCAATATTCACAAAGGCACTTGCAAAACCCGAATACATTCCTTACGTCAAAAAGCAGGCAAGAATCCCCGGCATACTGATTGCCGCCCTTATTCTTGTTGTCGGTGTCGGTTACCTTTTCTCCTGCCAGCTTTTCAGAGCAAAGGATTACAGCAAAATCATCACTGTCAGCGAAACCGGTTTTGCAGACAGCATTGACCCCCAGACTATCGAAACTTTTGCCGAAATCCCCAGACTTGACGGTGATTCCGCAAACCAGATTGCAACCAGAGGTCTTGGTGACCTTGCAAAATACGGTCTTGAATCCCAGTATAAGGTTTCTGAAGAAAACAACATTCAGATTAACTACAAGGGCAAGCCCACACGCGTTGTTCCCCTTGAATATGATAACATCATCAAATGGGTCTATAACACAAGAAACGGTATTCCCGGTTATATTCAGATTGATATGTCCAGCATGGAGCAGCAGCTTATTAAGCTTGATGACGGCAAGTTCATCAGATACTCAACGTCTGAACATTTCAACTATAACCTCAAGCGTCATCTTCGCTTCAAATACCCCACGTATATGTTCGGCGATGCATCGTTTGAAATTGACGAAAACGGCGCTCCCTATTGGGTAAGCCCCATCCTTGATAAAACCATCGGTCTTTTCGGCGGCACAGACGTTAAGGGCATCGTTCTTGTTGATGCAATAACAGGCGCCTGCACGGAATATTCTCTTGACCAAATCATCGAGAACAAAGATCTTTTCTGGATTGACCGCGTTTACGATTCAGACCTTGTTGTTGAGCAGTATAATTATTACGGCAAATACCGTGACGGTTTCTTCAACTCACTTCTCGGCCAGAAAAACGTTGTTGCTTCCACAGACGGTTATAACTACATCGCTCAGGACGGCGACGTTTGGCTTTACACAGGTGTTACCTCCGTCACAGGCGATAACTCGCTTGTAGGCTTCGTTCTTGTAAACCAGAGAACAAAAACAACTGAATTCTATGAGGTTGCAGGCGGCACGGAAAGCTCCGCTCAGTATTCCGCCCAGGGTCTTGTTAAGGACCTTCAGTATACCGCAACCTTCCCCATTCTTCTCAACATCGGCGGCGAGCCCACATACTTTATGTCGCTTAAGGATGATAACAACATCGTTCAGCAGTGTGCTCTTGTTAACGTTCGTCAGTATAACAACATCAGAGCTCATGATAAGGACCTTGCAAAATGTCTTGAAAAATATCTTGCAGAGCTTGATAACGCAAACGTTAAATTTGATGCCGAGGGTCTTGAGCAGACTGATAAGCCTGCAACAGATAACGTTCCTGCAGTAACAACCGTTACAGGCGCTATTGCAGATATCAGAACCGCTGTTATCGACAATCAAAGCTACTATTATATCAAGCTTGATTCAAATGAGGCATATTTCTCAATTGCCGCAAAGGTTGACCAGAACGTTGTTATCCTCAACAAAGGCGATAACGTAACCGTTTCTTATGAAGGCGAAGCCAAAACACCCATCGTTGAGGCAAAGTCAATCAAGATCAAAGCAGCTGAGCCTGTTACCCCCGCTGAACCCGAAGCAGAAGCTGCCCCTGCAGAATAAACCACAAAAGCCGCTTCTTAATCGGAGCGGCTTTGATTATAAGTTTCTGAAAGGATTTATATGGAATTTTTCGAAAACAAACAGGAGCCTGAAAAAGCGGTGCTTATAGCCGTTGACACGGGCGATTATGATTGCGAAACCTCGCTTGACGAGCTTGAAGAGCTTGCCGCAACGGCAGGCGCGCAGGTTGTGGGCAGAATGTGGCAAAAAAGAGATAAGCCCGATAACGCAACCTTTCTGGGCAGCGGCAGAACAGAAGAGCTTGCCGAATTCTGCAAAAACAATGAAATTGACCTTGTTATTGCAGACAGTGAGCTTTCGCCCGCTCAGCTGCGCAACATCGAAAAAGAGGTTGACACAAGAGTTGTTGACAGAACAACCCTGATTCTTGATATTTTTGCTGACAGAGCACGAAGCAACGAGGGTAAGCTTCAGGTTGAGCTTGCCCAGCTTAAGTATTCTCTGCCCAGGCTTACGGGCAAGGGAATCCAGCTTTCAAGGCTCGGCGGCGGCATCGGCACAAGAGGTCCCGGCGAAACAAAGCTTGAAACAGACCGCCGTCACATCAGACGCAGAGTAAAATCACTTGAAGAAGAGCTTGAATCGCTTGAAAAACGCAGAGGTCTGGCAAGAGCAAGGCGCGAAAAAGACGGCGTTGAAACCGTTGTTATCGTCGGCTACACAAACGCAGGCAAATCCACGCTTATGAACACACTCACAGAAGCAGGCGTGCTTGCTCAGGATAAGCTTTTTGCAACCCTTGACCCGACCTCCAGAGCTTTGACTCTGCCTGACGGCAGAAAGGTTATGCTCATTGATACGGTTGGTTTTATCCGCCGTTTGCCGCATAATCTGGTTGAAGCTTTTAAATCAACTCTTGAAGAAGCCGTCTGCGCAAAGGTTATTCTTAACGTGTGCGATGCTTCTGACCCCGAGTGCGCAGAGCATCTTGAGGTAACAAAAGACCTTTTGAACGAGCTTGGCTGCAGCGGCAAGCCGACTATTCCCGTTTTCAATAAATGTGACCTTGCCGAGGCAAATCTCTTCCTTTTCAACGAGCCTGACGCCGTCAGGATTTCGGCACTTGAAAAAACAGGTCTTGATGAGCTTCTTGATGCAATATCAAAAGCTTTGCCTCCCACAAGAGCAAGGGTTAAAATGCTTATCCCGTATTCCGACGGCGCGGCAGGAGCGGTTTTGCGCAAAGACGGTGTTATTCAGTTTGAAGAATACCGCGCAGACGGTCTTTTCCTTGACCTTATTGCCGACGTTAATCTGATTGACAGATACAAGGATTACTGCGTATAAGTTTTCAGATTGTTAAAATTATGCTTGTTGACAAACGGCAGGCGTTAGGTTATAATGATGCCGTAAACTTCCGTTTTTCGGAGTAAATTAAAGTAAAAAGGGGGATATTTCACAATGGAAATCAACACACAGGGCATTCAGGACCTTATCCTTGCAATAGCAAACGCTCTTGCAAATCTTGACCTCAAGGCACTCGACTTTGACTGGCTCGCAGAGCTTCTCACAAAGTACAGCCATATCTGGAACCCCATCTGGGCTGCAGTTAACGTTTTCCTTGAGAATTGGTTCGGCTTCTAAAAAGCAAAAAGACAGGCTCGCCAAAGCGAGCCTGTTATTTTTTTGCCTGTCTTATTTAACAAACGATGAGGTGAGAGTGTAGTAAACCAAAGTGTAAAGCATTGACATAAGCTCATAAAGACCAAGCTTTTTAAGGAACTTTGCAACACCTGCACCGATAACGTTATCAAACGGTGTTTTTGCTTCGGCAGAAACCGTTCCGCCCTCATAATCAACAGCTTCGCCGTTCATAACGTTGAAGTTCTGTGTTCTGTAGCCAAGCGGTGTTATCGTGCCGTTGTTATAATAAATCGTGATGCTGAACACCTTTTTGCTGACCTCGGGAACAGTTCCTGTGAAGGGAACTTCAACGCTTTCACCGGGAGCAAGCGTAACCTTGTTAAGGTTAAACCTGATATCCAGACCGTCAACGTGGATTGCCGTAAGCTTAACGTTGTTCTGCTTGCTGCAGTTGGTGATGATAAGGCTTGTTGCCTCACCGTCAAGAATACCGGGGTCTGCAGTGTTGAATTCTGCATACACGCCGTGTG
>JAZNDY010000158.1:0-2571 GCA_045588295.1 Acutalibacteraceae bacterium | reverse complement strand
GGTGAGCCAAGGGATAAAGGTCCTGCACTTACAGAGAATATGAAGCCTGTTGGCGGCCCGTCAGTTAACCCAACTAAACGAATTCTTGCCAACCGAATGATGAGAACAAATATCCCAATGATTGATATGTTCAACACATTGGTTGTTTCACAGAAATTACCTATTTTCTCAATTTCAGGTGAACCGTATAACCAGCTTCTTGCCCGTATTGCTATGCAGGCAGAAGCAGATGTTATTGTTCTTGGCGGTATGGGTCTTAAATATGACGACTTCCTTTATTTTAAAGAAGAGCTTTCAAACGGCGGCGCGCTCAGCAAAACGGTTATGTTTATTCATACCGCTTCTGACCCAACGGTTGAATGTATGATGATTCCTGATATGGTGCTTGCTGTTGCTGAACAGTTTGCGTTGCAGAATAAAGACGTTCTTGTTCTTTTGACTGATATGACAAACTATGCTGATGCAATGAAAGAAATTGCCATCACACAGGAACAGGTGCCTTCAAACCGAGGTTATCCGGGTGACCTTTATTCCCAGCTTGCAGCAAGATATGAAAAGGCCGTTGACTTTGCTGATTCAGGCTCCGTTACTGTTCTTGCTGTTACTACAATGCCGGGTGATGACGTTACGCACCCTGTTCCAGATAATACCGGATATATTACCGAAGGTCAGTATTATCTTAAGGGCGGAAGAATTGAACCGTTCGGTTCTCTTTCACGTCTTAAACAAAACGTTAACGGCAAAACCCGCAAGGATCACCGTGCTCTTATGGACGCAATGATTCGAATGTATTCTTCATATAAAGAAACTCTTGAAAAGAAGAATATGGGTTTTGCAATGTCTCGCTGGGACAGCAAACTTCTTAAATACGGTCAGCTTTTTGAAGACAAACTTATGGATTTATCAGTTAATCTTTCACTTGAAGATGCACTTGACCTTGGCTGGAAAATTCTTGCGGAATGTTTTGAAAAGGATGAAACAGGTATTAAATCCGACCTTACAGACGAGTTCTGGTCTGTCAGATAAGGAGGATTGAAGTGGCAAAAATCAAATTGACCAAAAATGAGTTAAAGATACAAAAAGATGCCCTTAAAATGTATCGTAGATATTTGCCTACTCTGACACTCAAAAAACAACAGCTTCAGGCCGAAATCCGCACTATCGAATTGAAAGCGAACGCTGTAAGAAAAGCACGAGAAGACCTTGAAAACGGATTCAGTTCTTGGATTGCCGTTTTTAGTGAAACAGATGCTTTCCCTGAAGGTATAATTACTGTTCGCAATATCCGAAAAGGAACGGGAAATATAGCCGGTGTTTCTATTCCTGTTTATGAAGGTGCTGATTTTTCCAGAGCAGACTATGATTTATATGAAACTCCGCTTTGGGTTGATATAGCCGCAAATCATATGGAAAAGGCTATGTCGCTTGATCTTGAAGCAGAAGTGTTGGATGAGCAGGTCAGACTGCTCGAAGAGGAGCTTCGTGCAACCTCGCAGAGAGTTAACCTGTTTGAAAAGGTAAAAATTCCCGAAACAGAGGAAAATATCAAAAAAATATCAATTTATATGGCGGATCAACAGGTAAGTGCGGTTGTCCGTTCAAAAATATCAAAAAGAAAAATTGCGTTACGTAATGAGTCATCTTCTGAAACGGAGGTGTGGTCATTATGATAGTGCCTATGAAAAAAATATCTCTCATAATTATGGGAGATAAAAAATCCGAAACACTGATAAAGCTCCGTAAACTGGGGATTGTTCATATTGAATCGGTTGAGGGTTCCGGCAAAAAGCTTGAGAATCTCAAAACAAAAAAATCTTTGCTTGAAAGCGCTTTGTTCAGTATTACGGATAAGAAAAACAAAAAGATAAAACAAGAAAATACCGATGATTCAAAGGCAATTTCTTTAGCTGAAGAAATTACAGAACTTGAGGATGAAAAAAAGCATTGTCAGGCTGAAAAAATATCTCTCATAGCCGAGCTTGACCGTTTAGCTTTATGGGGCGAAATCGATCCAGTAAAATTCAGCGTTCTTGCTGACAAAGGCGTTGATATTTCGCTTTATGAAATGCCAAAGAAAGAATATGAAAATCTAGGTGAAAACGTCAAAACGCTGGCTATTGATAAAAACAAGAATTCAGTTAAGTTTGTGCTTGTTAAAACAGGATCTGAAGATGAAGCGGAGATTATTGATTCTATAAAAGCTTATCGCTTTGAAATGCCTGAAGCATCAACATCTGAAATCAGACAAAAGCTTGAATTAATCAATAGCCGTGAAAAAGAAATATCTGAAAAGATTTCATCCTTTTCTTCTTATTCAGACAGCATAAAAAAGGCAATTGAAGCTTGCGAAAAAGAAATAGAGTTTGAAGTTTATGCCACGGGTATGGCTGATGAAAATCTTTCGGACGTCACTGTTTCTTATTTTAAAGGTTTTGTTGAAGATGAAAATATTGACCGTCTGAAAAAAGCTGCAAAGGAAAATTCATGGGGACTTCTTATTGAAGAACCCACTGAAGAGGATAACGTTCCGACTAAACTTAAAAACAATAAGTTTGTAAGTCTTATTTATCC
>JAZNDY010000157.1:0-3401 GCA_045588295.1 Acutalibacteraceae bacterium | reverse complement strand
TAAGCGTTATTCTTTCGCTTCTTTACCTTATCAAAAACAAATTTTTTGCTGAGTATCATATCAGTGATTTCAAGATTGATAAGCAAAAAGCAAAAATGCTGCTCAAAATCGGTTTGCCGTCATCAGTTCAGCAGGTTGTTATTTCTTTTTCGTTCCTCACCCTCACAGCTCTTGTTAACTCTCTCCCCAATGCGCTTGTTGCATCAGCTTGCCAGGGCATCGGCGGCAAGGTTAACTCGTTTGCCATTCTGCCCGCGCTCGCAATGAGCAGCGCAGTTTCATCAATGGCAGGCCAGAACATTGGCGCAGGTGAAATTGACAGAGCGAAGAAAACTATGTTTGCAGGCATGAAAATTGCTTTTGCTATTTCTGCAATTGTTTTTATCATTGTTGTTGCATTCCCCGATTTTATCATCGGTCTGTTTGATAAAACACCCGAAACAATCGAAACAGGCAGAACGTATTTAAGGCTTATTGCTCTTGATTATTTACTCGTGCCGTTTGTGTTTTGTATGAACGGCCTTGCAATCGGTGCCGGCTACACAAACTTTGCTCTTTTCAACGCTTGTTTCAGCTCAATCCTTGTCAGAGCACCGCTTGCATACATCGTTGTTAAGCTTTCAACCCTCGGTTTTGACGGTGTCGGACTTGCAACAGGTCTTGCCTCGGTTGCTTCGCTTATTGTTGGTGCAATATTCATTGCGAGCGGCAAATGGAAAAAACCGAAAATCAAAATTTAAAACATTGACATTATATATTGTATGTGATAAGATTTTTTTGTTAAATTAACAGCATATATTGAAAGGAAGAAAAGTATGGGTATTTATGACATCAACAACATCGGCGAGCTTATCAAGGATAATTCCTACGTAGGCAGAGGCATTGTTATCGGCAAAAGTGCTGACGGCAAAAAAGCTGTTACCGCTTATTTCATTATGGGCAGAAGCGAAAACAGCAGAAACAGAGTTTTTATTGAACAGGGCGATGAAATCATCATCCACCCCTTTGATGCATCAAAGGTTGAGGATCCCTCACTCATCATCTACGCTCCCGTCAGAGTTATCGGCAACAACCTTATCGTTACAAACGGTGACCAGACTGACACAATCTATGATTTTGTTAAGGACGGCAAAACCTTTGAGCAGGCTCTTGAAACAAGAGAATTTGAACCCGATGCACCCAACTTCACTCCCAGAATCAGCGGTATGATTACTTTCGGCGAAGGTGATTTTGCTTATAAGATGAGCATTCTCAAGAGCGCTGACCCCGAAGGTTCAGCTTGCAACAGATACACCTTCAATTACTCCGCACTCAACGGTCTGGGTCACTTCATCCACACATATAATCACGACGGCAACCCCATCCCCACATTCACAGGCGAGCCTGAAAGAGTTGAAATTATTGATGATATTGATGCTTTCACAGAAAACCTCTGGGCAAACCTTAACGAGCAGAATAAGATTTCTCTCTACGTAAGATACGTTGACCTTGCTACAGGCGAATATGAAGCAAGAATGATTAACAAGAATAAATAAGGAGAACTGAAATGAAAGAATTTGAACTTAAATACGGTTGTAACCCCAATCAGAAGCCCTCAAAGATTTATATGGCTGACGGCAGCGAGCTTCCCATTGAAATTCTCTGCGGCAGACCCGGTTATATCAACTTCCTTGATGCGTTCAACAGCTGGCAGCTTGTTAAAGAAATCAAAGCAGCTCTCGGTATGCCTGCAGCAACATCTTTTAAACACGTTTCTCCCACATCAGCAGCAGTCGGCATCAAAATGAGCGAAAAGCTCAAGAAAGCTTGCTTTGTTGACGATATCGAAGGTCTTGACGATTCTCCCCTTGCAACAGCTTATGCAAGAGCAAGAGGCACAGACAGAATGAGCTCATTCGGTGACTGGATTGCTCTTTCAGACGTTTGTGACGTAACAACAGCAAAGCTCATCAAGAGAGAAGTTTCTGACGGCGTTATCGCTCCCGGTTATGAACCTGAAGCACTTGAAATCCTCAAGAGCAAGAGAAACGGCAATTATAACATCGTTAAGATTGACCCCAATTACGTGCCTGCAGAACAGGAAGTTAAGCAGGTTTACGGCATCACTTTTGAGCAGGGCAGAAACAACTTCAAAATTGATGAAGAACTGCTTGCAAACATCGTAACGGAAAACAAAGAATTCCCCTCAGATGCAAAGCGTGACCTTATCATCGCTCTTATCACTCTCAAATACACACAGTCAAACTCTGTCTGCTATGCAGTTGACGGTCAGGCTATCGGTGTTGGCGCAGGTCAGCAGTCAAGAATCCATTGCACAAGACTTGCAGGCAACAAGGCTGATATCTGGCATCTCAGACAGCACGAAAAAGTTCTTAATCTCCCCTTCCTTGACACAGTCGGCAGACCTGACAGAGATAACACAATTGACGTTTATATCTCTGACGAATATGAAGACGTTCTTGCAGACGGCGTTTGGGAAACACTTTTCTCCGTTAAACCCGAACCCTTCACAAAGGAAGAACAGAAGGCATATCTTGCAACAATCAAGGGCGTTGCTCTCGGTTCAGATGCATTCTTCCCCTTCGGCGATAACATCGAAAGAGCTGCAAAGAGCGGCGTAAGCTATATTGCTGAACCCGGCGGTTCAATCAGAGATGATAACGTTATTGCAGCCTGCAACAAGCACGGTATGACAATGTGCTTCACAGGCATGAGACTTTTCCATCACTGATAAAAAATCAAGGCTCACACCTCAGGTGCGAGCCTTTTTTGTTTGCCTTAAGCATATTATTTAATTATAAGTTCATCAACCGAACGCTTGGGAACGTAATGAATACCGTTTTCATCGCGGTAATAATTTGTGCATCCGTCATCAGGCAAATCCACAATCATAACAGTTTCGGCAGGTTTGCCGAGAGCAAGCACAAGGTCGATTGAATATCTTTCTTTATCAATACCAAGAATTTCATAAACGTTGTCACGGTTAACACTGCCAATCATACAGCCGCCCAGACCCTTTTCGGCTGCGCCAAGCATCATTGTCTGCGCAACTATACCAACGTCTGTTTTCATATTCTTTGCAACGGTTGTATCTGTCAGAATAACAACGTATGCCGTAGGTCTTTCGCCCTCTTCGGGGCCTTTCCATTCTTTGAGCAGACCTGCCCAGGCAACGTTTTCAAAAACCTTTGCGTTTGTTTCATTATCGTTCACCAAAACAAAGCGGAGCGGCTGCCAATTGACAGACGACGGTGTAAGCCTTGCAAGCTCAACCAGTTCACGCAATTCTTCGCTTTTAATCTCAAAACTTTCGTCAAAACGTCTGTATGACCTGTTCTTAAGTAATAATTCTTTAAGCATAGTATCACCTCTTTTCATATTATAAAATAAGATAACGATGA
>JAZNDY010000156.1:0-5539 GCA_045588295.1 Acutalibacteraceae bacterium | reverse complement strand
TATGGACTTCAAGGTTGCAGGTACAAAGAAGGGTATCACCTCAATCCAGATGGACCTCAAGGTTCACGGTCTTACACCCGCAATCATCAGAGAAGCTCTTGACAAGACCTACACAGCAAGATGCTATATTCTTGACGAAATCATGCTTCCCGTTATCCCTGAGCCCAGAGCAGAGCTTTCAAAGTGGGCTCCCAAGATGCTCACAACAAAGATTGACCCCGAAAAGATCGGTGACGTTATCGGTAAGCAGGGCAAGGTTATCCAGAAGATCTGCGCAGAATGCAACTGCAAGATTGACGTCAGCGAAGACGGCAGCATCTTTGTTTCATCAACAGATATTGACGATGCACGCAGAGCAATCTCAATCGTTGAAACAATTGCTAACGACCCCGAGGTTGGCGCAATCTACAAGGGCGTTGTTACACGCCTTATGAGCTTCGGCGCATTTGTTGAAATCGCACCCGGTAAAGAGGGTATGGTTCACATCAGCCAGCTCGACGTTAAGAGAACCGAAAAGGTTGAAGACGCAGTTACCGTTGGTGACGAAGTTATCGTTAAGGTTCTTCCCAAGGATGATCAGGGCAGACTCAACTTCTCACGCCGTGAGGCACTTATTGAGGTTGAAGGTCTTGTTCCCGAAAACACCGTTTCAGATGCTCCCAGAAAGCCCAGAAGAGATTTCAAGGGTGACAGAGGCGGCAGAGCTCCCAGAAGAAACAACGACTAATATAATAAATGAGGCTTGCACGAAAATGTGCAAGCCTTTTTTGTTGCAATAAAACAAAGCCGCCGCAGTAATAATAACTGCGGCGGTGATTTCATTAATAATAGTTTGCCATATCGTCTTCGGTTACGATTTCAAAAATTTCCCAGATTTTTTTGCCGTCAACCATTTTCAGACGGGCTTTGATATACTTATAACCGGCAATGTAATCCATTTCAGTGATTTCAAGCTTGAGGCTGTAAATTCCGTCTGCTCCGGGAGTAACTTCAACGTATTCGCCGGGACCGATTTCAAGACCTGTTGCATATGTTTCAACGTAATAATATCCGTTGTAATAATACATATAATAGTCGTCACTGTCTGTCCAGTCATAGCTTGCCTTGAGGTTGTGGTCAGGCTCAACACCGTAAACGTTTCTGAGAATCCAGTCAGCGTTCTGTGCGTTGAATTTGCTGTATTCAACGAATTGGTTGAGTGGGTCGGGTGTGCCGTAAAAATACTCGGCATCTGAGAAGAACATATCGTAATTACCGAAAATGCCGACGGTCATCTCGTATGCGTTCAGGAGAGCGCCGGGGTTGTTGCGGTTATAGTTTGATATCATTGTGAAAACCATACCGGAAAGAGTGTCGAGGTCTTCAGCGGTGGGTTCGAGATAGGTTACGGGAGGCTGTGTAACCTCGGGCACGGTCAGGGAATCGGGCATTTTGAAGGTGTAATCAGGGTCATACTCGTTATCCTGGTCATCTTCGTAATAAGACGTTGTTACTTCGACTGCGGGAGCATCGGTCTTTTTTTCGTTGGCAAATATGCCGTAAAGCACACCGCCCAAAATAAGAACACCTAAAAAAGCGAGGAGCATAACGCCGACGACAGCAGAAATAATTATTATTGTTATCTTTGCTTTTTTACTCATTTATTAAGCCGCCTTTCAAATTTGTTTAATTTTTAATTAACCAAAGTTTTTAACAACTTGTGCAAACGTGTCTGCGATTGTTTTCTGAGCATCCTTATCAAGAGCATTTGTTTCGTGATAATGTCTGTTGCCGAGTCGGTCTGTTGTGGTGTTAAGATAAGGCTGCTTGGGGTGAAGCACAAAATCGTTGGGTGGCACAACGTAACCCGTCATATCGTTTGAAACGCCGAAAACGATGATGGATTTATCGCCTGCAATATCAGCAAGAGGAGTGGGGTTGATTTCAGGGCCTTCGCCTGTGCCTGATTCTTCTGCTGAAAGATAGCTGCCGTAAACGGTGGGCATAAAGTTTTCGCCGGGAAGAAGCAGAAGCTTCTGACCGCCAACGGTCATATAAGTCATTTCTGATTCAATTGCAATGCCGATATCGGTTTTGTCATTGGGATAAGCCTTGAAGCTCATAACATGGCGCATTGCAAGCAGGGTGAGAACATAGTTGCCAATTGGGAAATAGAAAGGCTGCTGAATGAATTTGATTTCAGGCTTAAGTTCTTCGTCACCCTCAATTTTCATTGCGGCATCTGCGATTGTTTCGCCCTGAAGCTGAATATTATGCACGTTATCTTTGTCATCGTATTCTGCGGCATCCATACCGCCGACAGGTCCGACGGCATAAAGCACGTCTGCACCGTTTTCTTTTGCGATTTTTTCACGCAGATAATAGGGGTATTCTGCGCTAAGCAGTCTGTTTGAGCCGCCGAGTGAGTTGGGATGGGCAGCAAAGTTGAGCATCCAGATTTCCTTTGAGCCGTCATCAGGTGTGAAGCGGAATCTGGCAAGAATCTCGTGCTTATCAATGAAGCGTCTGCCTGTTGCAAGACCGTCTTTGATTTCGATTCTGCCGTTAAAGAGTTTACCTGATTTTTTGTTTTTATAAGCTGCAACGGCAACCTCAACAGCTTTTTCTTCAATCAGAGCCATATACTGAGGGTCTTTGCCGTTTGAAGGTATGCTGACCATATTGGGTTTGCCCCAGTAACCGACGGTGTCAATGCCTGAGTGGCTGTGAGTGCAGCTGAAGTTGATAAGCTTGCAGCCCTTCATTTCAGGGCAGGCAAGAATTTTTTCTCTTATCTGCTTAACCTCAACTCTGGTCATACCGACGATGTCTGCACCAATCCAGAGGATGCCTTCGTCGTTGCCGCAGTCAAGCCACACTGCGCTGATATAAACGGGAGTGAGCACGCCTTCCATCTTGTGACCTGAGCCGTGGCCTGCAATCCAATAAATCTTTTTTTCGTCAGAGAGGTCGGGCATAATTTCTTCTCTTGCGAAGCCTGCAAAGAAGGTGTTGCCGCTGATAACCGTGGGCTTAAGCTGCTCGATTTTAGGCGCAGTGCCCTGCTGTTTTCTGACCTTTTTGCCAAAGTTTTTTGCTATGGCCGCTATGCCTTTTGAGGCGATATCCATAATATCCATAATTCTTTCTCCTTTGTGTGTAAATTATTACATTTTAATTATAAACGCAAAGAGCATATTATGCAAGAGTTAAATGCAACGCAAACACAGAATAGGTGTTGATTTGGATGAGAACATATGATATGATAAACGCATACCGTATATAAAGGAGTATAATTATGGCTAAAATTATCGGCGAATCAATAAAAAACATTCCCTGGCAGGACAAGCCTGAAGGATACAGATACCCCGTCTGGAGATACAGCGGCAACCCCATCATCACAAGAGATAACCTCTATATGGCAAACAGCATTTTTAATTCTGCCGTTGTGCCTTTTGGTGACGGTTTTGCGGGTGTTTTCAGAGTTGACGTTATGAGCCGTGACCACACACTTGTTGTTGGTTACAGCAAAGACGCAATCAACTGGGAGCTTGAAGAAAAGGTTATTTTCAGAGGTTATGACCCCAGACTTTGCCTTATTGACGGCAAATATTATCTCTCATGGGTTAACCTCACACCTCACGGCACAACAATCGGCATTGCACACACAACCGATTTCAAAGAATGGACACAGCTTGAGGATGCTTGCTACCCCGTTGCAAGAAACGGTGTGCTCTTCCCCAGAAAGGTTAATGACGAATATCTGCTTCTTATCAGACCCTGTGACAGAGGCCACACACCCTATGGCGATATTTTCCTCAGCCACAGCAAGGATCTGACATATTGGGGCAAACACAGATTTGTTATGAAGCCTGAAAAGAATTGGGAAATGACCAAGGTTGGCGCAGGCCCCACTCCCATTGAAACAGACGAAGGCTGGCTGATGTTCTACCACGGAGTTCTTACAAGCTGCAACGGTTTCACATATGCAATGGGCGCCGCAATTCTTGATAAGGATGAGCCCTGGAAGGTTCTTCACAGAGCAGACTGCTTCCTGCTTGCACCGCACGAGCTTTATGAGTTTGTTGGCGACGTGCCCAACGTTGTTTTCCCCTGCGCTGCTCTTGCAGATGCAGACACAGGCAGAATTGCAATCTATTACGGTGCGGCTGACACCAGCGTTGCACTTGCATTCACAACTGTTGACGAAACAATCGACTTCATTAAGAAGAACGATTTGCTTAAGAAATAATCAGGATACAAAAAGACTGTTCCATCTTATTAAGGTGAAACAGTCTTTTATATTATGTTTTTATTTAAGTTATCCCCGTGTGTTTGGGGACGGTGATAAAAAAGGCTTGCATAACGCAAGCCTTTTTGTTTACTTGAACATCATCAGCAGGAAGCCTGCTGCAACGGCTGAACCGATAACACCTGCAACGTTCGGACCCATAGCGTGCATAAGAAGGAAGTTCTTCGGATTCTCCTTCTGACCAACGGTCTGGGAAACACGTGCTGCCATCGGAACTGCGGATACACCTGCAGAACCAATCAACGGGTTGATCTTGTTCTTCAGGAAGAGGTTCATGAACTTCGCAAGAAGTACACCGCCTGCGGTACCCATAGCAAATGCTACAACACCCATAACGATAATCTTAATGGTATCCAGAGAAAGGAAGGTACTTGCCGTAGCGGTAGCACCTACGGAGATACCTAAGAATACGGTAACGATGTTCATAAGCTCGTTCTGTACGGTCTTATTCAGACGCTCGGTTACACCACACTCTTTAAAGAGGTTACCAAGCATCAGACAGCCAACCAGCGGAGCTGCCGACGGAACCAGAAGTGCTACAAAGATGGTAACCACGAACGGGAAGATGATCTTCTCGGTCTTGGATACCTTACGAAGCTCCTTCATCTCAATCTGACGCTCTTTCTTGGTGGTTAAGAGCTTCATAATCGGCGGCTGGATAACCGGAACGAGTGCCATGTAGGAATAAGCAGCTACCGCAATCGGTCCTAAGAGATGCGGAGCAAGCTTGGAAGTTACGAAAATAGCGGTCGGGCCGTCAGCACCACCGATGATACCGATGGAACCAGCCTCAGCAGCGGTAAAGCCGAGTGCTCTGGCACCGATGAAGGTGATAAAAATACCAACCTGTGCTGCTGCACCGAGAAGTAAGCTCTTCGGATTTGCAATCAACGGTCCAAAGTCAGTCATCGCACCTACACCAACGAAGATAAGGCACGGATAAATACCGAGCTTAACACCGAGGTAGAGATAGTCAATCAAACCTGCTTTATCGCTGAACATATCCCAGTGAACATGTCCGCCTGCGAACAGTTCTTCATGGAATACTTCTGCGCCCGGCAGGTTAGTAAGCAGCATACCAAATGCAATGGTAACAAGAAGCAACGGCTCGAACTTACGAACAATTGCCAAATACATCAGAACACAGGCAATCAGCAACATAGCAAGAACCTTCGGATTCTCTGCGATCATACTGAAACCGGTCTGATTTAAGAAATTCATTATAGTTTCCATATGTATCCTCCATTA
>JAZNDY010000155.1:0-2912 GCA_045588295.1 Acutalibacteraceae bacterium | reverse complement strand
AAACAAAAAACAATACCTAAATTCAGAAAGGTAGTATGATATATATGAAATACGCAGTAATACTTTATGACGGAATGGCAGACTATGCCGTTCCTGCGCTTGACGGCAAATCTCCGATGGAGCTTGCCAAAAAGCCCAACTTTGACGCTATGGCAAAAAAGGGCAGGGTAGGTCTTGTCCGCACAGTTGCCGACGGTCTCAAGCCCGGCAGTGACGTTGCAAACCTCAGCGTGCTCGGCTATGACCCCAAAATCTGCTACACAGGCCGTTCGCCGCTTGAAGCAGTGAGCATCGGTGTTAAAATGGCAGACGATGACGTTGCTCTTCGTTGCAACGTTGTTACCCTCAGCGACGAAGAAAATTATGACGATAAAACAATGCTCGATTATTCCGCAGGCGATATCTCAACCGCAGAGGCGGCTGAAATTATCAAAACCGTGCAGGAGCATTTCGGCAACGATGAATTCGCTTTCTTCAGCGGCGTAAGCTACCGCCATTGCCTTATTCACCACGGCGGCAGAACCGAGCTTGGCAAAATGACTCCTCCCCACGATATTTCGGGCAGAGTTATCGGCGAATATCTTTCAACCTCTCCCAATGCAGAGAAGCTTGTTGCGATGATGAAAGAGAGCTATTCCCTCCTCAAAGACCACCCTGTTAATCAGAAGAGAATTGCAGAGGGTAAAGCTCCCGCAAACTCAATCTGGCTCTGGGGCGAGGGCAGCAAGCCCGCTCTCTCAAACTTTGAGCAGACATACGGCGTTAAGGGCAGTATCGTTTCTGCCGTTGACCTGCTTAAGGGTATCGGCATCTGCGCAGGTATGAACACTCCCGAGGTTGAGGGTGCAACAGGTTATATCGACACTAACTTTGAGGGCAAGGCGAATGCCGCCGTTGAAGAATGGAAAAACGGCACAGACCTTGTTTATATTCATATCGAAGCTCCCGATGAGTGCGGTCACAGAAACGAGCCTGAAAACAAAATCAGAGCTATCGAGCTTATCGATGAAAAAGTTCTGCCCATCGTTCTTGATTATCTTAACGGTTGCGGTGATGATTATAAGGTTATGATTCTGCCCGACCACCCCACACCCATTGTTACGCAGACTCACGCAAGCGACCCCGTGCCCTTTATGATTTATCATAAAAACGGCGAAAAGGACAGCGGCGTTGAAACCATAAACGAGAAAACAGCCGAAGCAACAGGCGATTTTGTTGATTTCGGTCCCGGTCTTATGAAAGAATTCCTGGAGGTAAAATAAGATGGATTATAAGATTAACACCAAATGTATTTTAAGCGGTTATGCTCCCGGAAACGGTGAGCCCCGTCAGCTTCCCATTTATCAGAGCACAACCTATAAATATGATTCAAGTGACGATATGGGCAAGCTCTTTGACCTTGAAGCATCGGGCTATTTCTATACCCGTCTGCAGAATCCCACAAACGATGCCGTTGCCGCAAAGATTGCCGCTCTTGAGGGCGGTGTCGGTGCAATGCTCACATCATCGGGTCAGGCTGCATCATTTTATTCTGTTTTTAACATCGCACAGGCAGGCGACCACGTTATCAGCTCTGCAAAGATTTACGGCGGCACATTCAATCTTTTTAACGTTACAATGAGAAAGCTCGGCATTGATTTCACTTTTGTCAGCCCTCAGGCAACAAGAGAAGAGCTTGAAGCCGCTTTCAAGCCCAACACAAAGGCTGTTTTTGCAGAAAGCCTTTCAAACCCTGCTCTTGAAGTGCTTGATATCTCAACCTTTGCCGATGCCGCTCACGCTCACGGCGTGCCGCTTATCATCGATAACACTTTCCCCACACCCGTAAACTGCCGTCCCTTTGAATTCGGCGCAGATATCGTTATCCACTCAACAACCAAATATATGGACGGCCACGCAACAAGCGTTGGCGGTGTTATTGTTGACAGCGGTAACTTTGACTGGACTCAGAACGATAAATTCCCCGGTCTGACAACTCCCGATGATTCTTATCACGGCATCACTTATACCGAGCGTTTCGGCAAGCTCGCTTATATCACAAAGGCAACCGCTCAGCTTATGCGTGACCTCGGCTCAATTCCCTCACCCTTTAACGCATTCCTTCTCAATCTCGGTCTTGAAACTCTGCCCCTTCGTGTTGAAAGACATTGCTTCAACGCATCAAAGGTTGCCGAATATATCAAAAACAGCGGCTGTGCTCTTGAAGTTACCTATCCCGGTATGGAAGGCAGCAAGGGTTACGAGCTTGCAAAGAAATATATGCCGGGCGGCACAAGCGGCGTTATCTCATTCCGCATCAAGGGTGGCAGAGAGGCTGCAACAAAGTTTATGGACAGCCTCAAGATTGCAGAAATTGCAACCCACGTTGCAGACGCAAGAACCTGCTGCCTCCACCCTGCAAGCACAACTCACCGCCAGCTCACTTCCGAAGAGCTTATCGCCTGCGGCATTTCTGATGACCTTATCCGTCTTTCAGTCGGTATTGAGCACGTTGACGATATTATTGCCGATGTTGCACAAGCTTTGGAAGCTTCGCAGAAGTAATAACTGTTATTTTTCATTAAAATATAGTTGCAAGCGAAATTTTTTAAAAAAACACTTGCTTTTTTGAACTTCTTGTGATAAAATCCACTTGTTATGTTTATGTATATCCGAAAGAGGTGAACATCAATGAAGGAAGGTCTCCATCCCAACTACAAGCAGACAACAATCCGTTGCGCATGCGGTGAGGTTATCGAAACCGGCTCAACAAAGGAAAATCTTCGTGTTGATATCTGCTCAAAGTGCCATCCGTTCTATACCGGTAAGCAGAAGCTTGTTGATACAGGCGGACGTGTTGATCGCTTCAACAAGCGTTTCAATCTCGGCAACAAATAAGAAGCAAATTCAGCGGCGCAGCAATTGCGCCGCTT
>JAZNDY010000154.1:0-6070 GCA_045588295.1 Acutalibacteraceae bacterium | reverse complement strand
TTTATTATGTCATATAATATTGTAAAAAGTAATCTACAACTTGTGTAAATTCTTGACATTGCTTCAAGATGTGATATAATGATATCGGTAAAAATTGCGAATTTTTGGAGGATTAACCGAATGGCTAAAAAACCCGAATATAATAACGAAAGCATGACTCTTCTTAAAGGTCCTGATAAGGTGAGAAAGAGACCTGCCGTTATTTTTGGTTCAGACGGACTTGACGGTTGTCAGCATGCCGCTTTTGAAATCATATCCAACTCAATCGATGAAGCTCGTGAAGGATTCGGTAATAAGATTATTGTTACAAGATATGCTGATCATTCAATTGAAGTTCAGGACTTCGGCAGAGGCTTGCCTGTTGACTATAATAACAAAGAAAAGCGATATAACTGGGAGCTTGCTTTCTGTGAAATGTATGCAGGCAGTAAGTATGACACAAACAATAACGGCAGTTATGAATATTCTCTCGGTCTTAACGGTCTCGGCCTTTGCTCCACTCAGTTTGCATCTGATTATATGGAAGCAGAGGTGCACACAGGCGGTTATAAATATCTTCTTAACTTCAAAAAAGGCTTTATAGTCGGTGATATGGTTAAGGAAGAATACAGCAAGCGTGACACGGGCACAAGAATCAAATGGCTGCCCGACCTTGACGTTTTTACGGATATTGATATTCCGCTTGAATATTTTCAGGATACTCTGAAAAAACAGGCTGTTGTTAATGCGGGCGTTAAGTTTATTCTTAAAAATCAGGTTGGCAAGGGCTTTGAAACCTTTGAATACATTTATGAAAACGGAATTGAAGACTACGTTAAAGAGTGTGTAGGCGAAAATTCACTGACGTCTGTTCAATCGTGGCAGGGTGATGCTGTGGGCAGAGACCGTGAGGACCTTGCGGATTACAAGCTTAAAATGAATATTGCCCTCACTTTTTCAAATAAAGTTCAGTTAAAAGAATTTTATCATAACTCCAGTTTTCTTGAAAACGGCGGTTCACCCGATAAAGCAACAAGGCTCGGTTTTGTTGCACAGATTGACCAGTTTCTTAAGCAGAATAATAAGTATCAGAAAAGTGACAGCAAAATAAGTTTTCAGGATATCGAAGACTGCCTTGTGCTTGTTATTTCTTCATTTTCAACGCAGACTTCATACGCAAACCAAACAAAAAAGGCAATAACAAACAAGTTCATTCAGGAAGCGATGACGGATTTTATCAAGCATCAGCTTGAAATTTATTTTATTGAAAATCCGCTTGAAGCCAATAAAATCGCTGACCAGGTTCTCATTAATATGAGAAGCCGAGTTAAAGCGGAAAAAACAAGGCAAGGCATGAAGGAATCGCTGATTCAGAACGTCAGCAACCTCACAAACAGAATTCAGAAATTTGTTGATTGCCGAAGCAAAGACCCGGAATTGCGCGAGCTGTTTATTGTTGAGGGTGATTCAGCTTTGGGTGCTTGTAAGCAGTCCAGAAACGCCGAATTCCAGGCAATTATACCTGTCAGAGGTAAGATTCTTAACTGCCTGAAGTCTGAATATGACCGTATCTTTAAGAGTGATATTATTACTGACCTCATTAAAGTTATCGGCTGCGGTGTTGAAGTGCCGTCAAAGCATAAATCGGGCAAAGATATGATATCGTTCAACATTGATTTGCTTCGCTGGAATAAGATTATTATCTGTACCGATGCCGACGTTGACGGTTTTCATATCAGAACGCTCATTCTTACTATGATTTACAGGCTTATGCCCACACTTTTTGAAGAAGGCAAAGTTTATATTGCAGAATCGCCGCTCTATGAAATAACTTGCGGTGACGAAACTTGGTTTGCATATTCAGAAAAAGAAAAGGCAGATGCCATAGAGCAGATCGGCAATAAAAAATATTCCATTCAGCGATCAAAAGGTCTTGGTGAAAACGACCCCGATATGATGTCGCTCACAACTATGAACCCAACAACAAGGCGTCTTATTAAAATTGAACCCTCAATGGCTGAAGAAACAGCTGAAAAATTTGATCTTCTGCTTGGCGATAATCTTGCAGGCAGAAAGGATTATATCACAGAAAACGGTCATCTTTATATTGATATGACCGACGTATCTTAAACTGACGGAACGGAGATAGAATTATGGCTAAGAAAAAGAATAACGATATCACCGCTTCGCTCAGGAAGCTTGATGACAAAACCCATATTATCGGTGCGGGCGAGGTTGTTGCCCAGCCGATTGTTGATACGCTCGAATTTAACTTTATGCCCTATGCAATGAGTGTAATTCTGAGCCGAGCTATCCCTGAAATAGACGGTTTTAAACCCTCACACCGTAAGATTCTTTACATGATGTATAAAATGGGTCTGCTTACGGGTGCAAGAGCAAAATCCGCAAAGATCGTTGGTCAGGTTATGCAGCTTAACCCTCACGGTGATGCTGCAATTTATGACGCAATGGTTCGTCTTTCAAAGGGATATGAAGCTCTTCTTCACCCTTACGTTGATTCTAAAGGTAACTTCGGTAAGGCTTTTTCAAGAGATATGATGTGGGCAGCTTCGCGTTATACCGAAGCAAAGCTTGAAAAAATATGTGCAGAGCTGTTTTCTGATATTGACAAAGATACCGTTGATATGGTTGATAACTTTGACAACACAATGAAAGAACCTGCCTTGCTTCCCGTAACTTTTCCAAGTGTGCTTGTTAACGCAAACACCGGTATTGCTGCGGGTATGGCCAGCTCAATTTGTTCATTCAATCTTGAAGAAGTATGTAAAACAACAATAGAACTTCTTAAAAGCCCCAAACACGACGTTGCAGATACACTTCTTGCGCCTGATTTTGCAGGCGGCGGTTTGCTTGTTTATAACCGTGAAGCCATGGAAGAAATCTACCGCACGGGCAGGGGAGGCTTCAAAGTCAGAGCAAGATATAATTATGATAAAGCAAATAATTGCATTGAAATCACTGAAATTCCGCCAACAGCAACGTCTGAAGCAATTATTGATAAAATAATTGAAAAAGTTAAGCTCGGTTCAATCAAGGAAATCAATGATATCCGTGATGAAACTGACCTTAACGGTCTTAAAATTACAATCGATATCAAAAAGGGAACAGACCCTGATAAACTGATGAACAAGCTTTATGCTTCAACACCGCTTCAGGATACGTTTTCATGCAATTTTAACGTTCTGATTAACGGAACCCCCAGAGTTTTGGGTGTTAAAGAGCTTCTTAACGAATGGATTGAATTCAGAAGCAATTGTGTCAGAAGAAGAACTGCATTTGACCTTAAGCGCGCCAAAGACAGGCTGCATCTTCTTAAAGGTCTTGAAAAAATTCTGCTTGATATTGATAAGGCGATCAGGATTATCAGAAATACCGAAGAAGAGAGTGAGGTTGTACCCAACCTTATGATCGGCTTCAGGATTGATAAAATTCAGGCGGAATACGTTGCAGAAATCAAACTTCGCCACCTTAACAGAGAGTATATTATCAAGCGTCTTCAGGATATTGAAAAGCTTGAAACAGCAATCACAGACCTTGAGGACATTCTTTCCAACCCCAAGAGAATCAAGCAGATAATTATTTTTGAACTCAAAGAAGTTATAAAAAAATACGCCAAACCCAGAAAGACTGAGATAGTTTATTCAACCGAAATTGCAGAAGCAACCGTTGAAGAAGAAGTGCCTGATTATCCCGTGCATCTCTTCTTCACAAAAGAGGGATATTTCAAAAAAATCACTCCGCTTTCATTGCGTATGAGCGCAACTCATAAGCTCAAAGACGGCGATGAAATTGTTCAGACATTTGAAACGACAAACGCTAAAGAGATTTTGTTCTTCACTAATAAACAGCAGGTATATAAAACGACTGCCGCTTTCTTTGAAGATACAAAAGCCAGCGTACTTGGTGATTT
Organism: Acutalibacteraceae bacterium; assembly: GCA_045588295.1. Lineage (GTDB taxonomy): Bacteria > Bacillota > Clostridia > Oscillospirales > Acutalibacteraceae > CAG-177. The sequence goes on along the minus strand of JAZNDY010000154.1, from coordinate 2,160 downwards.
TGTTGCCGCAAAGCTTGAAATGGACGAGGGCGAAGCTCCGATTTATATGGCCGTAACAAGCGATTATTCGGGTTATATGCTTTTCTTCTTTGAAAACGGTAAAGTTGCAAAGGTTGATATGAACGCATACCAGACCGTAACCAAGCGCAAAAAGCTTATAAAAGCTTATTCTGATAAAGCTCAGCTTGCCGATATTGTTCATATAGCGGCTGACGGCGAATTTGTTGTTATTTCTTCTTCAGGCAGACAGTTGCTTATCAACACGGCTGTTATTTTGCCCAAAACAACTAAAGATACCATCGGTGTTAGCGTTATGACTCTTAAAAAGGGTCAGCGTGTTATTAAAGCAAGAGTTTACCGCGACGGTGAGTTTGCAAAACCTTACAGATATAAGGCAAAGAATCTGCCTGCTGCCGGTGCTTTGCTCAGTGCTGAAGACGAGGCAGAGCAGATAACTCTTTTTGGCGAATAAACCCGTGAACCGCCCGAAGCACAAAACTCCGGACGGTTCAAAGCAGAATAAAACCAGCAAACGCATTTGGTTCAGGTCTGCAAAACTATAATTTGCGTTATTTTTATTAAAATTCATAGAATTTTTTGGAAATAAATTAAAAAAACATCTTGCAATTATAATTATTGTGTGTTAAAATCCTTTAGTACATTAATTTTTTATGGAGGTCAAACTCATGCTTTGGTATGAATATGTTTTAGGCATTTCACTTATCATTACTTCAATTGCTCTTGTTGCCATCGTTCTTCTTCAGGAAGGTCGTCAGGCTGGTCTTTCAGGTGCAATTGCAGGCGGCGCTGAAACTTTCCTTGGCAAAAACAAGGGCAAGACAATGGAGCAGAAGCTTGTTAAGATTACAAAATTTCTTGCAGTTTTCTTCTTTATTATTTCACTCGGCGCAAACCTTCTCATTCTTTTCCTTAAATAATCGATTGAACCGCTCGTTGAGCGGTTCTTTTTCTTTATAAGTTAAATTTTTTGCGTAGCTTTAAAATAATCTTTTTTTCAATTCTGCTGACGTATGAACGGGATATATTAAGCTTTTTGGCAACCTGGTTTTGCGTCAGCGGAACAGTGTTATATAAACCGTATCTTAATATTAATATAGTTTTTTCTCTTTCATCTTTGATTTCATCAATAAAGCCGTAGAGCTTTTCGATTTTGATTTTAAGGTCAATGTTGTCTGCAATATCATCGTCAAGGCTGATGATATCAATGAGTGTCAGAGGATTACCCTCGCTGTCGATGTCTATCGGTTCGCTGATTGACATTTCCTGCGAGTTTTTCTTTTTGCTTCTGAAATACATCAATATTTCATTTTCTATGCACCGTGATGCAAAAGTTGCAAGTTTTATACCTTTTGTTTCATCAAATGAATTTATTGCTTTAATCAGTCCGATAGTGCCGATTGAAATCAAGTCGTCTTGTTCTTCGTTTTCTGTGTAATATTTCTTAACTATGTGTGCAACTAATCGCAGATTATGTTCAACCAACTTATTTTTAGCTGTCTTGCTTCCGCTTTTGAATTCCTGAAGCAGTTTTTGTTCATCTTTTGCGTTTAGGGCAGGGGGGAACGAATTACCGTTTTTGATATGTAACGCAAAAAACAGCAATCCTTTTGTAATTAACGATGAGAGCAACGCAAACAAATAAACACCTCAAATCAGATATGATTGATATTTAATATATGATATTTTTTAAAAATTAATGATGTTTCAGCAATATCTTAAATAAAAACTTGAAATATTATGTAAATGGTTATATAATGTAATAAATATATGTGGATATGTGGAGGTGCGGTTATGAGCCAAATCAAACTCGGTGCTCAGCTTTATACGCTGCGTGATTATATTCAAACATACGAAGACTGCGAAGAAACATTCAAATATCTTAACGGTATCGGTATCAACGTTATTCAAATTTCCGGTATCGGTCCCATTCCTGCTGAAAAAGTTGCTTTTCTTTGCGAAAAATATAATATGGACGTTTGCGTAACCCACACTTCGTTTGACAGAATGCGCACAGACCTTGATACTGTTATGAAAGAGCATAAAATGCTCGGTTGCGACACACTCGGAAGTCGGATCGTAGCCATGTCGTTCTGTGAGCCAAGGAGTTGATCATTTGGTTTGTCTTCCTAAGACCGCTTG
>JAZNDY010000153.1:0-3687 GCA_045588295.1 Acutalibacteraceae bacterium | reverse complement strand
AAGGAGGACACTATAATGGATAATAATAGAATAAAAGAAAATGTTATGGCTAGAATTGCTATGTCAGAATTTATAAATAAAAATGTAAGTTATAACTATTCAAGTAAATTTAAAAAACTCATAACCGCTGCGTGTCTTGTTTTAGTATTATCTACGGGCGTTGTTTTTGCAAAAGAAATAGAAGTGTTTTTCAAAAATTTATTATATATTTCCTTATCTTATTGAATAATCCGGCGGTTGTGATATAATTATTCCATATTTCCGAAGAAAGGAATCATTTACTATGGAAAAATACGCAAGATTCAGATATCAGCCCTGCATCCCTCTGGGTGAAGACGGCAGATGTGTTACAGCTTCGCAAAAGCACATTGCTCTTTCAAGAAAAGCGGCAACGGAGGGTATGGTTCTTTTAAAGAACGTCGGCAACGCTCTTCCCCTTGCCAAAGGTGAGAAAATTGCCCTTTTCGGCAAAGCCACCATTGAATATATCAAAGGCGGCGGCGGCAGCGGTGACGTGCATTGCCCTTATATCCGTAACGTTTTTGACGGCTTCAAAGAGAAAGAAAAAGACGGCAAGGTTCAGATTTTTATGCCCCTTGTCGATTTCTATAAAGATTACGTTGAAAAAGAAAGTGTTCACATCCCCACACAGGAGCAGATTAACGCAACGTGGGATATCGTTAACGCAATGGAATTCTGCACAAAGCGTGACGATATGACCTATGACACTTTCGCTTCGATGCACGTTAAAGAGCCTGCCGTGCCCGAAGAGCTTATCAAATCCGCATCCGAATGGGCAGAAACTGCAGTTATAACCTTAAGCCGCTTCTCTGCAGAGGGCGTTGACCGCAGACCTCAGGGCGGCGATTATTACCTCTCTGACATTGAAAAAGAATTGATTTCAAGCGCAGGCAAGCTTTTCAAAAAGGTTATCATCGTTATCAACTCGGGCGCAACAATCGATTGCGAATTCATTGCCGAAAACGATGATGTTGACGGCATTCTCTTCAGCTGGCAGGGCGGCATGGAGGGCGGCAGTGCAATTGCCGACATTCTCTGCGGTGACGTTAACCCCTCGGGCAAAATGGCAGACACAATTGCCAAATCATATGACTGTTACCCCTGCAAAGAAGATTTCTGGGAAAGCTTCAAATATATTGATTATTCAGACGATATCTTTGTTGGTTACCGTTATTTTGAAACAATCCCCGAAGCAAAAAAATGCGTTCGTTACCCCTTCGGCTACGGTCTTTCTTACACACAGTTTGATATCAGCGGCAGAGTATGCTGCGAAAGTGACGGCAAGATAATCGCCGTTGCAACGGTCAAAAACGTTGGCTCCGTAGCAGGCAAAGAGGTTATTCAGCTTTATTATTCAGCTCCTCAGGGCAAACTCGGCAAGCCTGCAAAAGAGCTTTGCGCATTCAAAAAAACAAAACTTCTTGCCCCCAACGAGAGCGAAACCGTTGTTATGAGCTTTGATATCAAAGATATGGCTTCGTTTGACGACCTCGGCAAGGTTGCAAAATCAGCTTACGTTCTTGAAAAAGGCGATTATGAGTTTTATATGGGCACTTCTGTCAGAGATACGGTTAAGGTTGATTACGTTTATTCCGTTAAGGAAGATACCGTAACGGAACAGCTCAAAAATTGGTGCAAACCCTTCAAGCTTGCAAAGCGTATGCTTGCAGACGGCAGCTTTGAAAATCTCCCCCAAGGCGAAGAAGAATATTATTACGGTGCAGTTGCTCCCACAGGCGCAAAGGCTCCCGAAGAGCTTGTTATGTTTGATAACGTCGGCGTTGACTGCACTCTTGACGAATTTATTGCTCAGTTCACCCTTGACGAGCTGATGTATATTGTCGGCGGGCAGAAAACAACGGGTGTTTGCAACACAGGCTCATTCGGCGGCATTGAAAGGCTTGCAATCCCCTATGCCCCCACGGCTGACGGCCCTGCAGGTCTGCGCCTTGAACCCAAAACAGGCATTCCCACAACCGCTTGGCCCTGTGCAACTCTGCTTGCCTGCGCTTGGAATCCTGAACTTGTTTTTGAAGTCGGTGCGGCAGGCGGTGCAGAGCTTCGCGAAAACAACCTCGGCATCTGGCTTGCTCCCGCTCTTAACATTCACCGTGACCCCCTTTGCGGCAGAAACTTTGAATATTATTCCGAAGATCCGCTTGTGGCAGGTAAAAACGCCGCCGCTGCAACAAGAGGCATTCAGTCGCAGAAAGCGGCTGTTTCAATCAAGCATTTTGCCTGCAACAGCAAGGAAGCCAACAGATATGATATCGATGCGCGCATCTCTGAAAGAGCGCTTCGTGAAATCTATCTTAAGGGCTTTGAGATTGCCGTTAAAGAGGGCGACCCCTGGACAGTTATGTCGTCATATAACCGCATCAACGGTCAGCATACATCAGAAAGCTACGAGCTTCTGACAGAGATTCTCCGCAACGAATGGGGCTTCAAAGGTATGGTTGTTACCGACTGGGGCGTTAAGAACGACCCCGTTAAGGAAGTCAAGGCAGGCAACGATATGAAGATGCACTGCGGCTACCCCGAAGACCTTAAAGCGGCTTATGACAAGGGCGAATTAACCCGAGCCGAACTTGAACTCTGCACAAAGAGAATTCTTGAAATGATAATGAAACTTGCATAACAAAACAAGGAGGCAATTTGATTTGCCTCCTTTTAATCCGTCAATATCAAGGTGTTAATGTGAACAGTATTTTCAAAAAAGATAAAATTAAAAATTTCGCAGAATGTCACGCAGGTTATTTGCTTGTGGTTCTTTATGCCTGCATTGTTGGCGTGCTTTGCGGAGCAGTGGGCGCGGCGTTTGCAGGCAGCATCAGCTTTGTTACAGCGTTAAGAGCGCAATATCAATGGCTCGTTTATCTTTTGCCCGTGGGCGGCATTGCAACGGTTGCAATAACCAAACTGGCCAAAACTGAAACGGTAAGCACAGACCGCTCGCTTGAAAGCGCAAGAGGCGAAGCCGAAACCCCCGTAATTCTTGTGCCCGTAATTTTTGTTGCTTCCGTTATAACCCACCTTTTAGGTGGCTCGGCAGGCAAAGAGGGCGCGGCGCTCCAGCTTGGCACAGGTGTTGCACAAGCTGTCAGCAAAATAACACGAACAAACGCAAAAAACAGCTCTGTTTTGGCAATATGCGGTATGGCGGCAACGTTTACCGCCGTTTTCGGCACCCCCATCGGCGCGTGCATTTTTGCGCTTGAGGTTGCAATAGCAGGTGTTATCAACACATACGCTCTTGTGCCGTCTTTTGTTTCAAGCATAATTGCTTATTTTGTTTCATCCGCTCTGGGCACACACGCCGAACGTTTTAACATAAGCGTGTTGCCTGAAATCAGCGTTATTTCCGTTATCAAAGCATTGGCGGTTGCGGCAATTGTTGCGGCGGCAAGCGGAATCTTTTGCCGTTTGCTTCACGCAGGCGATAAACTTGCGGCAAAAGCATTCAAAAACCCGTTCTTAAGAATAACAGTCGGCGGCTGTGCGGTTATAATTCTGACCGTGATTTTCGGCACTGATTATAACGGCGGCGGAATGTTCGTTATCGAAAGAATATTTGAAAGCGACACCGTTCGCCCCGAAGCGTTTTTGCTGAAAACAGTTTTTACGGTTATGACGGTCTGCTTCGGTTTTAAAGGCGGCAAAATCGTT
>JAZNDY010000152.1:0-8237 GCA_045588295.1 Acutalibacteraceae bacterium | reverse complement strand
TCGTTTCTCCAAGCTGCTGTGTAAACAACAACTGCGCCGTCATCGCCAAGGTCGCCGATTTCTGCAGGAATTTCATTATCCCAGCCTTCGAATACCTTGCCTACCCATTCGGGATCAGCAACGCCGTCGAACATATCGCCGAACTTAACTGTGATAACGTTGTTTTCGCCGTAGGTGGTGTCACCTGTGTTAGCGAACTGAAGCTTATAAGTTTCAGTTACGAAGATGGGAGAGATTGTTACAACGTCAGCAGGCATTGAAGTAAGACCTGAATCTGACCAACCGTTGAAGTAAGAACCTTCCTTAACAGGAGCTGTTGCGGGAACAGGCCATTCTTCGACGGGTGTGCCGTATTCAACCATGAAGTATTCATGGATACCGGTTGCGCCTCTGTAGTTAAGTCTGTAAGAATCTCTTTCCCAGATACCGACGAATGTTACGTCGCTTGAGGGAACGAACTGCTTATTTGCAGCAAGGTCGATAACGTCTGTTGTGCCGTCATAAGCCCAACCCTTGAATACATAACCTGTTCTGAACTGATCGCCAACAACGGGGATTTCAGATGCGAAGTCATGCTTCTGGTTATAAACAAGATCGGTGTCAAGCTTGTTCTGGTCAGCATAGAACTTAACGTTATACTGATTGATTGTGTAAACAGCTGTTACCGTTGTGTTTTCTGCGGGGATTGTTGCAGGAACTGCGGGATCCCAAGCCTGGAATGTGTAGCCTTCCTTGGTTGTGTCGGGAGCAGCTGCTGCATCAGGTGTTGCGCCGTAGAAATACTCAACTGATGTTTCTGTGCCGTTAACAACGTAGATGAGGTTATACTTGTTACGTCCATACTTAACGGTGAATCTGAGCTCGCCTTCTGCAGGAACAACGCCGCTCTGAGATGCTGCTGTTACAAGAGTGAAGCCCGTAACGTCATTTGCGCTTGCGATTGTTACTGTGTCGTCAACATAAGCGGTTGCTTCTGTTGTTCTTGTGGGAGCTGTGGGATACTGACCGTCAAGACCCATTTCGTATACATCTATATAATATGTATGCATTTCGGGTGTGTAAACTGCATAGAAGGAAGCTTCTTCTTCTGTGAGAATGCCGAGGTCTGTTGAGCCTGCAGCGGCAACGGGTGTTGCTGCCCAGCCTGTGAATGTGTAACCGACCTTAACGGGAGCTTCTGCAGGAAGATTGATTGCTTCGTTGAATGTTGTTGCAACTTCAACGTATGCATCGCCGCTTGCGAATGCGCCTTCATCTGCATAGAACTTAACGTTGATTGACTTAGCGGTGTATGTACCGATAAGTTCAACGTTTGCAGTTTCGATAACGAATGTTGTGCCGACTGCTTCACCGTCGCGAGTCCAGCCGTCGAATGTGTAGCCCTTCTTAACGAGGTCTGCTGCGTCAACAGGCTTAACTGTTACAACGTCACCCATAAAGTAAGTTTCTGTTGCGCCGTACTGTTCAAATGAACCTGTTACGGGGTCAACAACACTGTAAGTTACTTTGTAAGGTGTCTTTGTGAAGATTGCGTAGTATGTTACTGCGTAGCCTTCTGCTGTGTCGATATCATTAACTGCAGGAAGAGTTGTTACACCTGTTGTTGCAGCGGGATCTGTGTTCCAGCCTGCGAATGTGTAACCGGGCATTGAGGGAGCTGTGGGAGCTGTGGGAGCCTTACCAACTTCAACCTCAACAAGGTCGCCGTACTGCTCTGTTGCTGAAATCATGAAGCGAACGTGAGCCTTCTTGGCTGTCCACTGAGCTGTGTATGTTGCATCAGCTGTAAATGTGGCAACAGGAGTTCTGTTCCAGCCTGCGAAGTCGTAGCCTTCTCTTGTGGGAAGCTCGCTGTCTGCAAGACCTGCGAATGTGCTCTGGAATCTGCCTGACTTGGTAAGAGTGTCAGTTCCGTTAGCAAATGTACCGCCGTTAGCCTTGAAGGTGTAAGTGATTGTCTTACCAATATAGTAAACTTCAAGAGCTGCAGAACCGTCAGCAGCGATTACTGTTGAGTCAATAATTACTTTGCTTGCATCGTCAGCATAGTTACCTGCGTTATCGGGGTCGAACACGATGTTGCCGCCAACAACGGGTCTGAGGTCTGAAAGCAGAATATATAATGTATTAGGATCTGCATCGGCAGGAACAGCTTCAACAAGAGCTACTGTCTGGCCTGTTGTGCCCTGGAAAGCAGCGTTAGCCTTGTTGGTTGTCTGAGTAACTGTTGTGTACTGGCTGCTTGCCGGGTTTGTGGGATCATAAGCATTGTTGGGGTAATAAATCTTAACTGAGAACTTGGTATCTGAAGCAGGTACCCAAGTTGCATAGAGGTGATAGCCTGCATCATCAGAAACAGTCATAGTAGCCGGAAGTGTGACCAGGTTTCCGTCCTTATCAACCCAATTGCTGAAGGTATAACCCTGTCTTGTGGGTGCTGCTACGATGTCTGCAGGAATCTGCTCGTTATAAAGAGCAGTCTTTTCAGCATAAACTGTTTCGTCGCCTGCATCCCAGTGGAAGATTACGGGATAGCTGTTGGGAGCCCAGTTTGCATAGTAGGTTGCTGTGAGGGTATCTTCGGGAGGATAGTAACCCTCAATCCACTTAGCGGATGTTGTGTCACCTGCTGTTGCATACCAGCCATCAAGTGTGTAACCGTGCTTTGTGGGAGCTGCGTAATCAAGGATTTCAGCACCTGCTGAACCTGTGTATGTTTTGTCAGCTGATGTGCCGTCTGCCCATGTGCCGTCTTCAGCATCAAGAACAACGGTTGTTTCAACAGCTTCTTCTGTGTCAATTCTGAGAGTTCTGAGTGCGTCTGTGAGTTCAGGAACAACACGGTTGTTTTCGGTGTTGATAACAGATCCGTTACCATCTTCATCAACTACACCGCTGGATGACCAACCGTAGAACATTGTACCCATAATATTATCGGGTGTTCTTGACCAGGCGTTATCCATAAAGATCTTACCTGAGCCTGTAGCGTCATCCTTAACCTTGAGCTTGAACTCGATCATCCATGTGTCGCCGTCCATGGGTTCGCAGTTGAAGTTATCAAGAGCAACCGTGGGGTCAATAGCGATCTGCATGGCGTTGTATGTTGAGCTGTCCATGCCTGCGGGCCAGGGAAGGTTGGAGCTTTCTGTAACAGCGGTATACTTAGCGTTGATGCCGCCGATGTATGAATCCTCTGAATTGAGAACGAAAGCGTCTGCGCCTGAGCCAACGAGTTCATAGAAGTTCTTATCATACATAAAGATGAAGAGTGATGAACCAACGTAGAAGTTAGTCATTGAAGTCATTCTGACGGTGATGATGTCGCCGTGCTGAACGATTTCGTCATCTTCTTCAACGGTGTTGTTTGCGTCAAGCTTAACTTCTTGGCCGAGAACCTTTTCAACTGCATCAAGAGCGATGAATGCGGAAGCATCTGAACGTCTCCATGTTGCAAGGAGTGTGATTTCGGTGTCAGCAACGGGAACCTTTGAGAAATCAAAGGGAGTGCCGTTATATGTCCAGCCTGCGAAAACGTAACCGAATCTTCTGGGGTTAGCAGGAATCATATCTTCTTCAACTGCTGCGCCTACCTTAGCGGGGAAGATGGGTGCGATTGAAGCTGTGTCAAACTTTGTGGGGTTGGCACCAACTGCTGTGTCAAAGTTGATTGTGATATCCTTTGCTTCCCACTTTGCATAAACAACAAAACCTGTTTTGTTGAGCATTTCGATGGGATATGTTACTGCCTGAGTAAGCTCCTCATCCATATACCAACCTGCAAAGCTATAACCGAGCTTTGTGGGTGTGGGGAAGTCAGCTTCTGTGAGTGTGTCACCTGCATCGAACGTGAGGTCAGCGCAAGCGGAACCGCCGTTGGGTTCAAAGATAACCTTGCCGTTAACGTCAGCGTAACGGGCATAGATTGTTCTGTCGCTGTCGCCGAGAACGATGCTCTGAGGCCATTCAACTTCGCCTGTGAAAGCGTTTGTGAAGCCCTGATAGAAACCAACGAAGATATAACCGTCAACAACAGTCTTATCTGCTGAAGGTCTTGCAAACTCTGTTGCTGAACCGTCACGGTTGGGAGTTACAGCGCCAAGGTCGAGCTTTGCGCCGCCGTTGATAACCGTGCCGTTATCAAGCATGGGAGTTGCATAAATGTGAACAGGCTTGGGTTCCCATCTACCGTAAATGGTGATGTTAGCCTTGGGCATTGTGATTGAAGCAGGAACCTTCTGGGATTCATCCCAAACGCCTGTTGCGTTGCCGTCCTTATAGTACCAACCAACAAATTCCCAATAAGGCTTGGAGCCGACACCGGGGTTTTCGCCTGAACCTGCTGTTGCGGTTGAGGTGTTAAAGGTTGAACCGAAGGGAACGGGGAAGATCTGCATTCTCTTGTTTGTTTCAACGCCGTTAACAAGATATTTTTCAAGGTTTTCGTTGTTTGTCTGAGCGTTAACGTTGAAGCTTTCAGCATCATAATAGAATGTAATTGTTACATTAGATGATGAACCTGTAGCAGTTGTCTTCTTAACAGCGTCGCCGTTAAGTGAGTAACCGTCGATATCAGCAGCATAAGCTGTGATTTCCGTGCCGGCTGCAACGGTGCCTGTCTGGGCAGCTGATGTGTAACCGCTTGTGCTTGCGTTAACGATTTCATTTGAAGTACCTGTGATGCAGTGCTTAACTGTGTAAGTAACCGTGGGGTTGAAGCCTGAAAGACCGTTATAAGCTTCAATCAGGTTCTTGGTTGCCTGGTTGATTGCTGTCTGGTTTGTGTCGGGCTTGGAGAGAACACGGCCTGCATTCTGGTAAGCTGTGAGGAAGTTTTCCCAACCGCCTGAGTAATAAGCAGCCTGCGGATGAGCACCCTTTGTGAAGTTAATTGTGAGGGTGGTGTTTGAAACAGCTGATTCACCTGAATTTGCAACGTATGTGATAAGGTTTGAAGTTGTGTATGAAGAAGCGCCTGTTGAATAGTTGGAGCCCTTCATAATACCGTAGAACACCTGGAAAAGGTCCTGAGTGTTGTAAACAACAAATGTAAGACCGAGAGCACCGATTTCCTGGTTCCATGTTTCACCGTTGCTGTTTGATGCCATTTCGTTAGCATAAATAAGAGCGGTGTTCTGATACTTGGTAGTACCGTTCTGGAGTGAGGGACCTTTACCGCCGAACCAAACGTATCTGTGGCTCTGGCCGGGATCGATGCTGGTGATTCTGGTGGTATCAACTCTCTTGGTGATTTCGCCGATACGAATAAGAGAAGTTGACTTGTTGTTAACGTAGGATGTGTTTGTGCCTGCGCTCATATCCCACTGGTCGGCCGAACCGAATTCAATGGCGCCTGAGAGGATTTCAGCGTCCTTAAGGTCTGTGTAAGGCCAGGGACCGTCGCTGTTACCTGAGTCACAAGCCTGGAGTGACATACGGAGCTTAAGAGAGTCCATGGTATCAGTTCTCTGGTCAACGTAGAGCCATGATTCTGTTCTGTTACCGTTAAGACCGTAAGCAATGTTAACCCAGTCGTCCTTTGACTGGTCGCTGATAGTCTTAATCATTGAACCGTAGGGAGTACCTGTGGTAGTAACGCCGTCATCAACTGCGAAACCGCTCATATCGGATGCGAAGCCCTCGGGGGAAGTACCTGTACCGAGAAGCGAACCGCCTTCTTTAGCAGAACCTGCAGCGTAGTTGATGAAACCTCTGCCGATGTTTTCTGCCATGTTGTTATACCAACCGGCATACATGTTGTTAGCACCAATCTGAACGGAGTATGCGTGACGGGTATCAGGAGTGTGATCGCCGCCGTTCTGATACTTATGAGAAACATAACCGTTCATGATGAGGATATGCTCAACATATGCGTAAGCGTAAGCGTAATGGTTAACACCGTTGATGACGTAAGTAATTGTGTATATTACTACTTCGCCCTGGTTTGCATTACCGCCTGTTACACGCCATGTGTAAACATATTCATCTGCTGTTGCGCCCTGAACACCCTGTTTTTCAACAACAAGAGTCAGGTTTGAACCGAGGTTGGAAACAATTGTCGGCTGCTTGTCAGGTCTTACACCCTTGATTTTGAAGCTGACCAGCGGGAACGAAGTCGATTCACCTGCGTATGCAACGCTGATGTACTGACCCGAGTCAGCCTTAGGAATACCTGAAGGAGTTGCAGCAACGACTGTGGTGCCTCTGGTGAACATACCTTCACCGCCGGCAACACGGATTACTTCTGATGTTTCACTGGTGTCAGTTGTGAAAGTAACAACGTTTGTGTCAGGAGCTCTGAATGTTGCAACTTCATCTGCGGGAGCAGCCATGGCAACAACCGAAGCCGGAACAACTGACAGAACCATCAAAACAGCGAGAAGCATGCTGATGATTTTCTTTGCTTTGCTCAAAAATAATCCCTCCAAATTAAAAATTTTGAACATGAAATAGGTGGTCACTATTACACATTGTCATTATATCACCGCCCGTCAAGCGTGTCAATAAAAATGCTTAAACTCTTATATATAATAGATAACAAAATTTGAAACAAAATTTCTATGCCCTGTCGCAGTTGCACAAAATATTGTTCACACATTTGGCAATTTTGCCTATTTACGGTTTCAAAAATTAATGTAAAGCGCAAAAACTTTACGCATTTTGTTAACAGTTAGTTCATAATTTTGCAACAATACCATTGTATTTCCAGCGTGATTTTTGCCGTTTTTCGCCCCCTTTTGTGCAACTTGACAAGGCGGTTTTCAGAGTGATTTTTTGGGGCATTTGCAGCCGATTTTCAGCCATTATTTTTCGCTTTATCCGACGTGTTTATATCGTTTTTCAGACCTTTTGCTTCCATATCTTTTACCGCGATAAAAAGCTGATTTCAGCAGTTTCAAGCATAGATTTCGGGGAGGATTTATGCTCCTCAACAGTATAAATTCCGCTCGAATCCGCCCGTTTCGGAACGGTATTTCAATGCGTTTCACACCGTAAAATGCATCGCATTCAACTTTAAATTCACCAAATAAATCTGTGATTATACTGCATATTAACCCTCTTCAGAGCACAAATCACACCCGTTTAAGGCGTTGTTATTATTCTTCAGTGACAAATTATCAGGTTGTTTTTAACTGTATTCAATTACTTTTCAGATATAAATAACCGACAATCCGGCATTGATTGCTCAATTAGATTGAATTAAAAACATCAATATTTACAGCAAATTTTCAACTGAAGCAGGTGTGTTTCATCAGCTTTACACCCCGTTTTGTAAACATAAAATATGTGACAATCAGAAACATCTCTATGATTTTTACCGTTTTTTATGTGTTTTCATAAAAATCCGGGCACTATCGGCAACAAATCAGAACCATTATTTACTGTATTTTCAAATCATTTACCCGCATTCTTGTAAAGCTTATATACTTTACAGGAGCGTATTTTCAACAGCTGTAACCATTGTTTTTTGGCTATATTCTTATAGTTCTGCAGTTTTTCGATTTTTGTTGATATTTCATTATTTTTGATATTTACGTAAAGCTTATTCGCTTTACACTATCGATTTTCACCTCATTGTTTTCTGTTAATTTTGCATCTGATTTTGTGACATTTTTTTACAATTTTCGGCACAATTCTACATTATTAAACGGCTATTTTTTATAATTTTGTTACGAGTTGCAGCATTACTCAAATAATATTATCGCAATCCTATTTCCCCGTCAAACTGATTTCTGAACCAAAAATACGTGTTATGATTGCATTATCCGATATATAGACAAACGGGGAAACGTTATACAAAAGTACAGACCAAACAAAACTGACCTTACTCCCCCATCCTGCTCTGTGGTTTTATAAGCAAATTATCTTATTTCTAACTTAATTTTTTTGAATTGCCGTAAAAAAACATTGATTTTTTGCCCTCTGTAAGGCGTTTTCAGGGACTTGGTGAGATATTTGACCTTGAACGCACAAAACGTCTCTGCGAGGCTCTGAGAAGCCGTTATGGCTGTATGCTGATTTTCTTCATTTTGCAAGCGACTAATCTTTAATATATACAACTATTTTTCTGTGATTCAGGGAAATCGCCAAAGCTCTTTTTGAATTGCTCTTATTGCCCCCTCAGACCGTTCAGAAACTGTTTTCCTTTTTATATAAGTATCTTCTTTACTGTTTTTAAAGATGGCTTTAAATGAGCCTCCACAGCTCTGATTCAGAGGTATAGATATGCCTGCAGCCGA
>JAZNDY010000151.1:0-3374 GCA_045588295.1 Acutalibacteraceae bacterium | reverse complement strand
CCCCATCATTCGATTTTTAAATCTTTCATCAAGCATAGGACCACCTCCCGCATCATATAATTATATAATAGTATTCATAAAATTGACTCTCGGTGGTGCAGAAATGCTTAATGAAAAAATAAAATCCTTGCGGCTTGCAGGCAATTTCAGCCAGGTTGAAATTGCCGAAAAGCTTTCAGTAACCAAACAAACAATCTCAAACTGGGAAAACAACAACATTCAGCCTTCTGTTGATATGCTGATTAAAATTGCCGATTTATTCGGCGTTTCAACAGATTATCTGCTTGGCAGAGAAAACGTTGCGCGCCTTGACGTAAGCGGTCTGAACGACAGAGAAATTCAGCATATAAACGCCATAATCAACGATATAAGGAAGTCATAAAACGCAGGAAAATTGCCTGCGTTTTTTCTTTACAAAGCTGTCACCATTCTTGACAAATCACATATTTAATATTAGAATTATATTTATGAATGCTTTGATAAGGAGATTGGGCGATGATTGATCTCAGCAACGTTTTACCCGGTTGGCGCGCCGTTGAAAAAATCGGCGAGGGTTCTTACGGCAAAGTGTATAAATGTGTTAACGATAACACCTTCGGCATAACTGATGAATGTGCCGTTAAAATTATTTCCATCCCCACAAGCGAAAACGAAATCCGTGAAGTCTGGTCTGAAAACCCTTCAGAAGAGGCTTTTAAAAGGCATTTCCGTGAGATAGTTGAGAATTTCGCAAACGAAATCAAACTTATGCTCACACTCAACGGTTCACCAAACGTTGTTACAATCAGAAGCTATAAAATCGTTGAGCACCAAAACAAAATCGGCTGGGATATCTATATCTGTATGGACTATCTGCAGACTTTCACAAAGTATGCACGCCAGAAAACGTTCAGCGAAGAAGATATCCGCAAATTCGGTTCAGACATTTGCTCCGCCCTTGAGGTTTGCTCAAAATACGGTATAATTCACCGCGATATCAAGCCCGATAACATCTTTGTTGATAAATTCGGCAATTACCGCCTCGGTGACTTCGGTGTTGCAAAGCAGCTTGAAAACAGCACGCTTTCAATGACAAGAATCGGCACAATGCGCTATATGGCGCCCGAAGTTTATGACGGCAGAAAATACGATGCCCGTGCCGATATTTATTCGCTTGGCATGGTTATGTATAAACTTCTCAACAACGGCAGAGACCCTCTCACAGACCCTCATAAGGAATTTTTGACAGACAAAGAGGTTTCTTCCGCTTCAGAAATGCGCCGCAGAGGAGCTGAGCTTCCTCCGCCGTGCAACGCAAGCCGTGAACTTGCAAGAATTATCCTCAAAGCCTGCGAATTCAACCCCGATTACAGATATTCAAGCGCAAGTGAATTCAAAAAAGACCTTGAGAGCTTTGTTTCCGATGCTTCGGGCAACGGCGCAAAACAAATTGTGACGCCCACATCAGCTCCGTCTTATGCACCCATTGATTCAACCCCCGTGCCTCCAAGGTCGGTGCTTAATAACCCCGTTCAGCAACCTCCGGCTAAAAAGTCTCTTGTTCCGCCGGCTCCCGTTCCTAACCCCGCAATTCAGAACGCACCTATGCCGCCTAAACCGCCTGTTCAGAATCCACCCGTTCAGAACAGAGTGCCTTACAATCCGCCAAAGCCCCCTGCTCAGCCTGTGAGCGGTCAGCCCGTTTCAGGTCAGGCTCCGCCCGTAAAACCCGTTCCGTTATATCAGGAACAAAAGAAGAAAAAGTCGGGCGGCGCAGGCGTTGTTATTGCCGTTATACTGAGCATTGTTGCTCTACTGGTTATAGGTCTTCTGGTTTTCTTTATCTTCAACGGTAAAAACAAAAAAGACGATGATTCCTCAAATCAGCCGTCCTACGTTCATCAGGAGGACGCTCCCGAAATTGAGATTTTCACCAACGGAGGAAGCAACGACGAAAACAGCGTTTATGCTGATTATTACCGCCAGGCAAGCGAAGCTTATAACCGCGGTGATTATAAATCCGCCGCAATCCTCTTCGGCAAAGCACAGGATTACAGCAACGCTGAAAGCAGCGCAAAAACTCTTTGGGAATACATAATAAAATATGATACAGTTTCTGCAGGTCACGATCACACCGTTGCAATTAAAACAGACGGCAGAGTTGTTGCCACGGGCCATAACCTTTACGGGCAATGCAACGTAAGCGGTTGGAGCAACGTTGTCAGCGTTTCGGCAGGCGGCGGTCACACCGTCGGTCTGCGTGCAGACGGCACGGTTGTTGCTGCAGGCTGGAACGATAAAGGCCAGTGCAACGTTGGCAGTTGGCGTGATATTGTTGCAATCTCAGCAGGCGCCAAACACACTGTCGGTCTGAAAAAAGACGGCACGGTTGTTGCCACGGGTCTTGATTTGAACGGACGCTGCAACACAGGCAGTTGGGACTATATTTGCGCCATATCGGCAGGCAGTGACCACACCGTTGCTCTTAAAGCAGACGGCACGGTTGTGGCTGTCGGTTATTCGGCTGACGGACAGTGCAACGTTTCAGGCTGGAGAAACATCAAGTCCATTTCAGCAGGAACAGAACATACAGTCGGTCTGACTGAAGGCGGAACAGTTGTTGCAACAGGTCACAACAAACAGGGTGAATGCAACGTTACAGGTTGGACCAACGTCCGTGCAGTTTATGCAAAAGACTTCCACACCATTGCGGTAAAGAACGACGGTTCACTTCTCGTAACAGGCAACAACGATAAACATCAGCTTGATATCAGCAACGTAAGCTACGTTGACATTGACACAGGCTGGTATCACACGGTTATTCTTGAACCTGACGGAACGCTCAGAACTTTTGGCAGCGATGAATTCGGCCAGAAAAATGCAGATTACTGGTCAAACATTAAAATGCCGTAAAAAAGAATACTGCTTACAAAAGTAAAGGCTTGCATCGTTGCCGATGCAAGCCTTTTGTTTGCGGCTGACATTTGATATAAGCACAAAACGGGAGGGTACAAACACCCTCCCGTTAAATCATATCAGATTTCCATTACCTTTGCGTGCTGTCAAACAAAAACCTGATTCGGTTTGTTTTATTCGCTTCTGAGAGCTACTACAGGGTCTTTTCTTGACGCAAACTTTGCAGGGATAAGACCTGCAACAAAGGTCAGCGTCATACTGATTAAAATCAGGATAATTGCAGGCACAACAGGAAGCCTTGAAACTTCCGGGATATCTGTCAGATACTTGCCGAGAGCGTTGATAGGAATCGTCAGCAACAGCGTTGTGCCTATGCCTATCAAGCCTGATATAAATCCGACTATCAGCGTTTCCGCGTTGAATACGCTCGAAATATCCCTCTTCGAAGCACCGATTGCGCGAAGAATACCGATTTCCTT
>JAZNDY010000150.1:0-5630 GCA_045588295.1 Acutalibacteraceae bacterium | reverse complement strand
GGCTTTACGAAAGCATCGTTTCTTCCCGAAGATGAAGCACTGTCGGGCTGCGATGCGGTAATTGCAATCGGCGGCGACGGCTCGATAATTCACGCGGCGAAATCCGCAGTAAAAAACAGAAAACCCGTTCTCGGAGTCAATGCAGGCAGGCTTGCGTTTATGGCAGGTCTTGAGGATAACGAGCTTCACCTGCTTTCAAGGCTGATTGAGGGTGATTACACTCTTGATAAACGTCTTATGCTTAAAGCGAGCGTTCTTAAAGATGATGAAGTTATCAGCACGGATTATTGCGTTAACGATTGCCTTGTTACCAATGAAGAAAAACAGCGTATGGGTGAAATTGACGTTTCTCTCGGCGGAAGCTGTTTTAACAGCTATTTGTGTGACGGCGTGCTTGTTGCAACGCCCACAGGCTCAACGGCATATTCGCTTTCTGCAGGCGGCCCGATAGTTGACCCCGAGCTTGAAAGCATACTGATGACACCGATTTGTCCGCATTCGCTCGTCGGCAGGTCTCTTGTTTTCAGACCCAATGCGCTTATCGGCATTGCATCGGCTGATAATGTTGCTCTTTGCCTTTCTGCAGACGGAGCTGAGCCGCAAAAAATCGAACCCGGTTGCAGGGCAGAAATCAGTGCGGCCGAATTCACCGCAGATTTCATCAGAATCAAATCAGAAAATTTTATTGATATTTTATATAGAAAATTAGCGCAGAGACGCTGAGTGAAAGGATGAAAAACGTGAAAAAGAAAAGACACGAAACCATAATCAGACTCATTGAGCAGTATTGCCTCTCAACCCAGACAGATTTGCTTGAAAAGCTTAAGGAAGAAGGCTTTGATACCACTCAGGCAACAATTTCAAGAGATATCAAGGATTTGCGCCTTGTTAAAAAGGTTGATGAACTCGGCAGAAGCCGTTATGCCGTTGGCGGCAGCGATTCAAGCGAGCTTCTCGGCAAATATAAGAGCATTTTCAGCCACTCCGTAATCAATGCGGATTATGCGGGCAACACCCTTGTTATCAAATGTTACACAGGTATGGCTCAGGCTGCCTGTGCCGCTCTTGATTCAATGCAGTGGGAAGGTCTTGTGGGCACTCTTGCCGGTGACGACACGATTTTTGCCCTTTGCAGAACTCCCGAACTTGCAGAAAAAATGAAAGAAGCCATTGCCGAAATTATCGGCTGATATTCACGTTGAGGAAGTAATTTATGTTAGTCGGCTTAAAAATTGAGAATATTGCCGTTATAGAAAAGGCTGAGATTTCTTTTGAAACAGGTCTTAACGTTCTTACGGGTGAAACGGGTGCAGGTAAATCGATAATCATCGATTCAATCAATGCCGCCCTGGGTGAACGCACCTCAAGAGAACTTATAAGGTCAGGCAGTGAAAACGCTTCCGTTTATGCTGAATTCAGTAATGTGTCGCAATCGGTTGAGGATATTCTTGATGAGGCAGGTATTGAAAAACTGCCGGACGGAATTCTTACTCTCAGCCGCCGTTTAAGCTCTTCGGGCAAAAACACCTGCAGAGTTAACGGCTGTGCGGTTACGGCAGCCGTGCTCAAAGAAATCGGCTCGCAGCTTATCAATATTCACGGTCAGCATGATAATCAGTCGCTTCTTTCGCCTGAAAAGCATTGCGGCTTTATCGATAAGCTTGCAGAAAACGAGAATCTGCGTGCGGAATATAAAAAGGTGTTTACTCAGCTTGTTTCCGTTAAAAGGGAACTTGATTCGCTCTATGATACGCGTGATGAAAAAACGGCAAGGCTCGATTATCTTAATTTTCAGATTGAAGAAATAACCGCTGCTGATGTTAAAATCGGTGAAAGAGAAGAGCTTAACAAAGAAAAAACACTTCTCGCCAACAGCGGCAAGGTGGTTAAGGCGTTGCAGAGAGCATATTCCGCTCTCTCAGGCGATAACGGTGTTGCGGCAGGTCTTGAAGAATGTGCCGAGGATGCCGAAACTGCCGCAAAATATTATTCGGAAGCAGAGAAAACCGCTCAGGGATTGCGTGGTCTTTCTTATGAACTTGCAGATTTATCTGCAGAGCTCGGCAAGCTGAAAGACAGCTTTGATTTTAACCCTGCCAGATTATCCGAAATCGATGAAAGGCTTGATTTTTTATACCGCCTTTCAATGAAATACGGTGCGCAGGAGAGCGATATCCTTGCATACCTTGAAAAAATAACTGCAGAAAAAGCAGAAATTGAAATATCCGATGAGCGCATCGGCGAGCTTGAAGAAAAGCTCTATGCACTCTCCGATAAAATTAAATTGCTCTCTGCTAACCTGACAGAGAGCAGAATGACCGCCGCAAGAACGTTTGAAAAAGCGGTTAAATCTGAACTTGAATTTCTTGATATGCCAAAGGTTACTTTTGTTGTTGACCGCAAAGCTACCGCGCTCACCTCAAAAGGTGCTGATGCAATTGAATTCCTTATCAGTGCCAACCCCGGTCAGGACCCCAGACCGATTGCAAAAATTGCATCCGGCGGTGAGCTTTCAAGAATTATGCTTGCAATCAAAAACGTGCTTTCTGATAAAGATGATATCGGTACGCTGATTTTTGATGAGATTGATGCAGGTGTCAGCGGCTCGGCGGCAGAAAAAATTGCACTCAAGCTTTATCAGGTTTCAAAAGGCAGGCAGGTTATTTGCGTAACCCACCTTGCCCGTATTGCCGCGCAGGCAGACAGACATATGAAAATCAGGAAATCCGTTGAGGATTCCAAAACATACACAAGCATCACTCCGCTTGATTTTGAGCAGAGAGCCGCTGAAATTGCACGAATCACCGCGGGCGACGGCGTGACGGCGCTCCAACTTGAAACAGCCAAAGAAATGCTTGCCAACGCTAAGGCGAAAGGGGAAAACAGCTGATGAAAATTGGTGTTTGTTGCGGAACGGATATTGAAAAAATAAAATATATAAAGGCTCTCGGCTATGACTATGCCGAGTCGCACTGCCAGGAAATAGCAAGAGCTGACGATGCAAAAATCGAAGCGATACTTGCAACAGGTTTGCCTGTTATTGCGGCAAACTGCTTCATTTCACTCCATGTTGTGGGCGAAGAAAAAGATGAAGCGGCAATTAAAGAATATCTTGAAACTCTTTTTTCAAAAGCAAAGCGTCTTGGTCTTGAATATCTTGTTTTCGGCTCATCAGCGGCAAGAAGAATTCCCGACGGTATGAGCCTTGAGCAGGGCAGGGCAGAGATTGTTGATTTCCTTAAGAATCTTGTTGTGCCTGTTGCAGAGAAATATGATATTCCTGTTGCAATCGAGCCTCTCCGACCCGAAGAGTGTAACGCAATCAACACTGTTGATGACGGTGTTGAGATCGCCAAAAAGGTTGGCTCACCTCTTGTTAAAGTCCTTGCCGACGTTGCGCATATGTTTGTGCAGAATGAGGATTTGAAGAAGCTTGCAGGCTATAAAGGCTTTATGCTCCACGCTCACACCTCAAATCCTGACCCTGCACCCGAATACGGCAAAAAGAGAATTTATCCCACGGTCAACGATGCTTTCAGTCAGGCTGAATTTTTTGCTCAGCTTAAAGCCGCAGGGGTTGAAACCTGCTCAATCGAAGCAGACGTGATTGATTTTGAAAATGATGCGAAAAAGGCATATGAAGTTTTGAAAGATTTAAGGTGAAAATATGAAACTCAGCAAAAACGAAGTTATTCTTTTTTCGGGAGATTCCATAACAGACGGCAACAGAGGAAAGTCTATGGACTGCAATCATATTATGGGTCACGGTTATCAGTATATAGTTGCCTCAAAGCTTGCGCTTGAAAACGCAGAGATTATGCCCAAATTTATTAATAAAGGTTATTCAGGCGAAAATGCAGAGGGACTTTTCGAAAAATGGCAGGCAGACGTTATTGATAATAAACCGACGATTCTCAGTATTCTTGTGGGTGTCAATGACGGCGGTTACGGCTATTTTAATAAAATCCCACCCGAAGAAGCTGCTCTGCGCCATGAAACCAATTTGCGCGCAATACTTGAGAAAACAAGAAATGAGCTTGGAAACATAAAAATCATTGTTTGCGAGCCGTTTTATTTTCCTCTTGATAAATCGGATTATTCTTATAAATACACACCTCACCCTGACGGCGTTGAAGGTCCGTTCAAACGCCCTGACAGCAATGACCCTGAGGATTCCGTTGCTTACCGCGATGCAACAAACAGGTTAATCAGAGCCGCAACCAAAAGTGTTGCAGAGGAATTCGGTTGTGTTTTTGTTCCTCTTTATGATAAAATCAAAGAGAATGCAGAACGTTCAAGGACAGAATATTTTATCTGGGACGGAACTCACCCCAGCATCGCAGGTCATATGATTATTGCCGAAGAATGGCTTAAAGCTTTTGAAGAGCATTTCGGCAGTTGACAAATTTGATAATAATAATGTATACTCTATAAAGTTAATTTGTAAACAATATCGAAAGGATGTTTTAATATGCAGATTTATGAAGAACTTGTTGCAAGAGGTCTTATTGCGCAGGTAACAGATGAAAAAGAAATCAGAGAGCTTATCAATAACGGTAAGGCTGTTTTCTATATCGGTTTTGACCCCACGGCTGACAGCCTTCACGTTGGTCACTTTATGGCTCTTTGCCTTATGAAAAGACTTCAGATGGCTGGCAACAGACCCATCGCTCTTCTTGGCGGCGGCACCGGTATGATTGGTGACCCCTCAGGCAGAAGCGACCTTCGCAAGGTTATGACAAAAGAAACAATTGAACATAACGTTGAGTGCTTCAAAAAGCAGATGAGCCGCTTCATCGAGTTTGGTGAAGGCAAGGCTATGATGATCAATAATGCAGACTGGCTTCTTGACCTTAACTATATCGAGGTTCTCCGTGAGGTTGGTGCTTGCTTCTCTGTTAACAATATGCTTCGCGCAGAATGCTATAAGCAGAGAATGGAAAAGGGTCTTTCGTTCCTTGAATTCAACTATATGATTATGCAGAGCTATGACTTCTATCATCTCTTCAAGGAATACGGCTGCAATATGCAGTTCGGCGGTGACGACCAGTGGTCAAATATGCTCGGCGGTACAGAGCTTATCCGCAAAAAGCTCGGCAAACACGCTTACGCAATGACAATTACTCTTCTTCTCAACTCCGAAGGCAAGAAGATGGGTAAAACCGCTTCAGGCGCAGTTTGGCTTGACCCTGAAAAGACTTCTCCCTATGAATTCTATCAATATTGGCGCAACGTTGCTGACGATGACGTTCTCAAGTGCATCCGTATGCTCACCTTCCTTCCTCTTGAAGAAATGAATGCAATGGATAGCTGGGAGGGCAGTCAGCTTAACACAGCAAAAGAGATTCTTGCGTTTGAACTCACAAAGCTTGTTCACGGCGAAGAAGAAGCAACAAAGGTACAGGCTGCTGCAAAGGCAATCTTCAGCGGTGCGGCTGTCCTTGACAATATGCCTGCAACAACTCTTGCAGATGAAGATTTCACAGACGGTGTTATTGATATCCTTGACATTCTTATGAAGGCTGAAATTACAAAGTCAAGAGGCGAAGGCAGAAGACTTGTTCAGCAGGGCGGCATTTCGGTTGACGATGCAAAGGTAACCGATTTTGCAATGAGCTTTGCAAAGGATG
>JAZNDY010000149.1:0-3011 GCA_045588295.1 Acutalibacteraceae bacterium | reverse complement strand
TCTTGGTAGTAATCAAAATTATTGGTTGTTTCAGGCTGAGCGTAGTAAATATCTTTATCAACACCTCTGATAGCGTTGGTAAAAAGCGCAATCAAACCAAACACACCTGCACCCAAAAGAATTATAACAGCAAGAATAATGCTGATAACAATTAAAGCAACAGGCTTTTTCTTTTTAGGCGGCTGTGGCTGAGGCTTTGGTTGCTGAGGGTAGCCGTAAGGCGGCTGAGAATAGCCCTGCGGACGGACAGGCGCCTGAAAGCCTTGCGGACGGTCAGACTGCTGAACGGGTGCCTGCTGTGCGCCGAAAATATAGGGCGCGGCAACCGTTTTTTCCAAATCATCCTCTGTCATAGCAGGGGCTGAATTCAAACTCGAACCAAAACCCTGTGAAACAACCGCAGTATCATCTTGTGAAACAGGCACACCGCATTCTGAACAAAAAGCGGAATTATCTTCTATTTGCGCGCCGCATTTATTGCAAAACATAAACAACTCTCCCTTGATGCTTTTTACATTTTTATCATACAGCTTTCATTTTGTATACCGTAACCGCAATTTTCCTGTGTTACATAGTAACCTTATAGTTGATTGAAGCACTCAGATTCTTGAGGTTTGCACTTATGCCGCCAAGTGATGCCGTTGCACTGCCGATAAAAATATCCGCTGTCCAGTACCACGTTCCGCTTATGATTTCACCCGTTGAGTTGTCAATAACACACTTAATATAAGCGTTACGGTATGAAAGTGATATGGTGTTTCTGCCCGAGGTAAGCTCGGCGCCAAGCTCTGCAAGAGCATCGTCAATGCTGCCGAGAGTGCCTATGCCTCTTGCAACGGGTCCGCCGTAGCTTCCGTCAGCATCAGGACCGTCAACCTGACCTTTAAGGTAAATCGTAACGGTTGTTGTGCTGCCGTTTGAAATTGCGGATGCGCTCGATATATCTGAACCGTAAAGAGGCGCAACGCCTGAACCGGGAATATGGCTTGTGTAATATGAGTTTTCTGCAAGAACCTGTTCAAGCGTCGGCTGAAGCACTGCAAGAATTGTGCCGATTGCTCCGTCACCGCCTATTTCACCGTTAAGCGTAAGGTTCTGATAACAAGAAGGATTATAGGTTCTGTTCACCGCCGCTTCATAGAAGGACGCAACTGCACTCGGGTCAGATGAATTCAATCCGCCGTTGTCAGGCACTTCAGGAGGTCTTGTTACGGGCGGCTGTGTTACTCTTTCCGTCACAGGCGGTCTTGTGGGTGCAGCCGTGGGAGGAGTTGTTTCAGGCGGCAAAGTGGGCACAACAGTGGGGTCGGTCAGAACCCACGCAGGATACGTTTCTTCTTCGGGCAAAGTTACGGGGTTATCAAACGAATCAAAAACGTAGGTTGTTGCTTCTTCATATTCGTCAACGTAGCCGTATTTATCTTCATCCTCTTCGGCTGAAATTGAGTTGCCTGAAAGACTGTTTTCAACAAACGCCTTGATATCATCGCCAAAAGCAAAAAGAAGAACAACCGCGCCGATGATAAACGCAAGCATAACTGCAACAACAACAAGAATAATAATCAACGCTGTTTTTTTCTTTTTCGGTTTGGGTGCAGGCTCGGAGTTATATGCTGTCTGCGGCTGCTGTGCAGATGGCGCAGGCCCGTTAAAGCTTGCCTCTGTCTGAGGCTGAGCAAAAGCCATCGGTGCGGCAATGGTTTTGTCATAATCAGCCTGCTCTGTTGATTCACCGTTTACAGGCTGCGAATCTCTATCCATCACAACCGTCGGCTCATCGTCACTGAAAGCAAGGGGAAGACCTGCAGGCGATACGGCTGTTTTTTCTTCAGTTTCTGCCTTTGTGCCGCATTGGGCGCAAAACAGCGCACCGTCTTCAAGCTCGGCTCCGCATTTAAAACAAAACATAAAAAGCACTCCTTGAACATAATAATGATTAATTATAACATTAAATGTATAAATATTCAATATGTCACAACAAAAAACGGCAGGATTTTGCTCCTGCCGTCTGTTTTGAAATTTAGATTTCGGGAATTTCGATTTCGATTTCTTTGCCGAGCTCTGCTGAACGGGAGATACCGTCGATGATAGCCTGGTTATAAAGAATCTGTGAACAGGGAACGGGTGCTTCGCCGCCTTCCTTGACTGCGTCAACAAAGGAACGGATTTTGATATCGAAGCAATCAACGTCGTTGTGCTTCATGGGGATATATGTTTCAATCTGCTCGCCGGCGATTTCGTGGTAAATTACAAGAGGACCGCCGATTGAACCGTTCCAGCACTCTGTTGAAGGACCTCTGACTGAACCCTTTGTGCCCATGATGATGGTGTCACCGGGAGTGCCAAGGTTCATTGCCCATGCGATTCTGAAGTCAAGGATGATGCCGCCTTCAAGACGAACAAAAGCTGCAGCGAAGTCATCAACGCCGAAAACGTCATGATGCTCGTAATCGGGGCTCTTGCCGAAGAAATCTGACTTGTAGCCTGAAACTGTGAGAGGCTTGGGATAGCCGATTGAGTTAAGAACCATATCAAGTGAGTAGCAACCGATATCACCGAGGGCACCGAGACCTGCGGTATCCTTCTGAATGAAAGATGTGCCGAAGGGTGTGGGGATACCTCTGCGTCTGCCGCCGCCTGTCTGGATATAGTAAATCTTGCCGAGCTCGCCTGACTGAACAACTCTCTTGAGCATCTTCATATTCTCATCAAATCTGGGCTGGAAGCCGATTGAAAGAACGCCGTCGCTTGCCTTTTCTGCCTTGCAGATGGCAACAGCTTCTTCGAGTGTAACGCACATGGGCTTTTCAAGAAGAACGCTTACGTTATGCTCAAGAGCATAGATTGTGCATTCTGCGTGGGTTGCGTTGTATGTGCAAACGCTGACTGCGTCGCATTCGCCTGCATCAACAAGCTCCTTGTGGCTGGGATAGAATTTAACGTTATCGCCAACGTTATATGTTTCGCAAAAAGCTTCTGCCTTGCCGGGAACGAGGTCTGCAAGAGCAACA
>JAZNDY010000148.1:0-5436 GCA_045588295.1 Acutalibacteraceae bacterium | reverse complement strand
GGTACAGATATGTTCGGTAGAGATACTGCAGACAAGTCTTTCGGTGCAGAAAAGGGTACAATGGCTCACGCGAAGGCAAAGGTTGATGCAGGCTTTGAGTTTATGCAGAAGCTTGGTATCAAGTATTTCTGCTTCCACGATGTGGATATCGTTCCCGAGGCAGATGATATCAAGGAAACAAACCGCCGTCTCGATGAGATTACAGATTATATCCTTGAAAAGATGGAGGGCACAGATATCAAGTGTCTCTGGGGTACTGCAAATATGTTCTCAAATCCCAGATTTATGAACGGTGCAGGCTCAACAAACAGCGCAGACGTGTATTGCTTTGCGGCTGCACAGATTAAGAAAGCTCTCGATATCACCGTTAAACTTGGCGGTAAGGGTTATGTTTTCTGGGGCGGCAGAGAAGGTTATGAAACTCTTCTTAACACAGACGTTAAGTTTGAACAGGAAAACATTGCACGCCTTATGAAAATGGCTGTTACATACGGCAGAAGTATCGGCTTTGAGGGCGATTTTTACATTGAACCCAAACCCAAGGAGCCCATGAAGCATCAGTATGATTTTGTTGCCGCAACTGCAATCGGTTTCCTTCGTCAGTACGGTCTTGATAAGGATTTTAAGATGAATATTGAAGCTAACCACGCTCTTCTTGCAGGTCACACCTTCGAGCATGAACTTCGCATTTCGGCAATCAACGGTATGCTCGGTTCAATCGACGCTAACCAGGGTGACCCCGTTCTCGGTTGGGATACAGACGAATTCCCCTTTGATGTTTATTCAGCAACAATGTGTATGTATGAGGTTCTTAAAGCTGGCGGTCTCGGCAACGGCGGTCTGAACTTTGATGCTAAAAACCGCAGACCCAGCAACACTGCTGAGGATATGGTTCAGGCATTTATTCTTGGTATGGATACCTTTGCAATCGGTCTCATCAAAGCTGCTGCAATTATCGAAAACGGTGTTGTTGACGGCTTTAAAAAGGAACGTTATTCAAGCTTTGAAAACGGTATCGGTAAAAAGATTGTTGACGGTGATACAACTCTTGAAGAGTTGAGTGCTTATGCATGCTCACTTGGCAAATGTGCAGACCCCGGCTCGGGTAAGCAGGAATTTATCCAGTCAGCAATCAACGGTATTATGTTTGGTGAATAATATGAAATACGTTATCGGTATAGATCTCGGTACGTCGGCAACCAAAACCGTTCTTTTTGATGCCGAGGGAAAAATTCTTGCATCAGCAAGCCGTGAATATCCTCTGCTTCAGCCACATAACGGCTGGGCAGAGCAGAATCCGCAGGATTGGTATGATGCCGCAATTGAAACTCTTAAGAAAGTAGTTTCAGAAAGCGGTGTTGCTGCCTCTGATATAGTTTCTATCGGCATATCAGGCCAGATGCACGGCCTTGTTATGCTTGATGAAGATTGCAACGTTCTTCGTCCTTCAATTATTTGGTGCGACCAGAGAACAGGTAAGGAATGTGATGAACTGACTGAAAAGCTAGGCAGAGAAACGCTTATAAAAATAACCGCAAATCCCGCTCTCACAGGTTTTACGGCTTCAAAGATTCTTTGGGTTAAAAACAATGAACCCGAGATATTTAAAAAATGCAGACATATTCTTTTGCCCAAGGATTACCTTCGCTTCAAACTTACTGGTGAATTTGCAACCGAAGTTTCAGATGCTTCGGGTATGCAGCTTCTCGATGTGCCCAACCGTAAATGGTCTAACGTAATGATTGAAGCCTGCAGCATCAAAGAAGAATACCTTGCAAAGGTTTATGAGTCACCTGAAATTACAGGTTATATCAATGACGACACTGCATCTCTCACAGGTCTTACAACTTCAACGGCTGTTGTTGGAGGTGCGGGTGATAATGCAGCAGCAGCAGTTGGTATGGGCGTTGTTGAAGAAGGCAAAGCTTTCACAACCATCGGCACTTCGGGCGTTGTTTTTGCTCATACTGATAATCCTGTTATCGACCCTGAAGGAAGAGTGCATACTTTCTGCTGTGCAGTACCGGGCGCCTGGCACGTTATGGGTGTAACACAGGGCGCGGGTCTTTCGATGCAGTGGTTCAAAAACAATTTTTGCTCTGAAGAAACATCTCTTGCAGCTGAAAGCGGCAAAGACGTTTATTATATCACTGATACAATGGCGGCTGAAATCCCAGTTGGATGTGAAAAACTGCTTTATCTGCCTTATCTGATGGGTGAACGTACACCTCATCTTGACCCCGATTGCAGAGGTGTGTTTTTTGGAATTTCCGCAATGCATACCAAAGCTCATTTCATCAGAGCTGTGCTTGAAGGTGTAACATATTCTCTTTACGATTGTTTGCTGGTTCTTAAAGAAATGAATATTTCACCCGAAACTATGCTTCTTTGTGGCGGCGGCGCAAAAAGTAAGCTTTGGAAAAATATGATTTGCAACACTTTTGCTTTACCTGTTGCAACTTCAAAATCTGCTGAAGCTCCTGCCTTGGGTGTTGCCGTTCTTGCGGCTGTTGGCGCAGGCATTTATTCAAGTGTACCGGAAGCTTGCAGGGTTATGACTGCTGTTAATCCCGATTTGCTTGAGCCTGATGAAGAAAAAACCAATGAATACAGAGCTTTTCATAATGTGTATTCATCGGTTTACAAAGCGGTTAAACCTGTTTATAAAGATTTAAAGAATATATAAAAAATACAGCTCCGTTCCATTGGGTACGGAGCTGATTTTTTGGAATTTAATTTGAAATATTTTCAGTTTTCTCTGGGACAGCAGGGGAAGCTGGTTTTTTCTTTGCAGCCTTTGCCTCGTTGCGTTGATTAACAGCGGTGCGCAGAATTGAATAAAATACTGCACAGGCAGGAACGGCAACAATGATGCCCACGATGCCGAATAAATTGCCGCCGATTGTTACTGCAACAAGAACCCAGATACCGGGCAGACCAACAGATTTTCCGACAACCTTGGGGTAAATAAGGTTACCTTCAAGTTGCTGAAGAACTATGATGAAAATAACAAACCAGAGTGCCTTGGTGGGGCTGTCAAACAGAATCAGAAAAGCACCGATTGCAGTGCCTATGAATGCACCGAAAACAGGGATAAGCGCTGTAAAACCAACAAGAACGGAAATAACGGGAGCGTATGGCATTCTGAAAATAAGCATACCCACAAAGCACAGGAAACCGATAATTAAAGCTTCAATAAGCTGACCGGAAATGAATTTTGTGAATGTCTGGTCAGTCATATTTGCAACAGAAAGAAGCTTGTCTATATGCTTTTCAGGGCAAAAGGCATACAAGGTTTTTTTGATGTTTTTGCCGAGCTTTTCTTTTTGAGCAAGCAAATAAAGAGAAAAGGCTATTGCAACAACCGCATTGATGATACCGGTTATTACCGATGCTGTAAATTCAATTGTTTTATTGAGTGTTGTTTGGTTTGCAAACTTATTTGTTAAAAACTCAATTATTTTATCGGTGTTGAATGAAAATTCAGGAATGCTTATATCGTGGTTTTCTGCAAATCCACGAAGTTTGTTATACCAACCAAGAGCTTTTTCTCCGTAACCCGGTAAATCGTTGATTATTTTTTCAACTGTTTGAACAAATTCGGGGATAACCATAAATAATATGGCTGTCAGGAATCCGAACATTATAAGAATACTCAGAATAAGACATACAGGTCTTTTGAGTGCAGTTGAAATTTTGCCGCGTTTTTTAAATATTCTGACCCAAACGTTTTCAAGCGGACGCATAAGAACATTCAGGATGAATGCAATTGCACAACCGGCAATAAAAGGTGAAATTACTGTAGAAAGCCCGTCATAAAGCACGGCAACTTTGGCGTCATTAGTAAGAAACCAGATTACAGCTGCAATTATAACGGCAAAGCCAATAAAATATTTAACAGCTTTTTTAAAACCGTTTTTGTTAAATTCCAGTGTAACTCTGTTAACTGAGTCGGCACGGGTATCTTTGTTTGCCGATACAATTTGAGAGGCTGATTTTTCGGCTGATTTTTCTTCAGGCATAACAACAGCCGAATCTTCTTTTTTGAATTTCATTTTATAAGACCTTCCGAGAAAAATTTAAGCGTGATATCAGTTAAGTGCAACGTTTTTCTTTTTCATAAATACTACACCGATAACCATAATAACTGCAAAGAGAATAAGATATCCGGGGATAAACTTACCGTGAGCAACAACAGAAGCAACCACCATTATTACACTGCCGATAATCGCCAAAATGGGTGCAACGAAACGGTTGAATCCCTTGAAATCTTTGGTGAACATCATCTTAAAGAAGATGGGAATGTAGAGCGGATAAATGGTAACGATGGGAAGCTCAGTGGGGTCGAAAGCAAACATACCGAGCTTTTCGTTTGTTGCGGGGTTGAGCTGTGCGCAGTAGAAGAAGAAGAGCCATGCTGCGCAAAGAAGAAGACCGAAAATGGATGAGTTTGCAGGCATGTTGGTGTTTTTGTCAACGTCAGCAAAAATTCTGGGAGCAGGACCTCTGCCTCTGGAAGCAACAGAGTAAAGACCTCTTGTGCAACCAAGCATAAGACCGTTGAGCGTTCCGAGACAGGAAATAATAACGAAAACGAAGATACCTGTGCCCATGAAATTGTCGAATACGGTTGCGAAAGCTGTTTTTGCACCTGCCTGACCGCCAGCCATCATTTCTGCGTTGGGGATAGCACCTGCAAGACCAACATAGTAGCAAACGTAGATTGCGATGATGATGAAAGCACCGATAACGAGAGCCTTGGGAAGATTCTTTTTAGCATCCTTGATTTCAGCATTGATAGAAGTTGCAATAATCCAGCCTTCGTACGCAAAAACTGTTGCGCAAACGGCGCTGAGGATTGCTGAAACGGGTGAAGTGGGGGCTTTGACACCAAGCTCTGCAAGAACTTCGGGGGTAACAGCATTTGTAAAGTTTTCAACGGTACAGCCGTTTTCATTAACAAGACCGTAGATTGTTCCTACAACTGCCATAAGGAGGAGGGGAACAAGCTTAATAAAGGTTGTTGAAACCTGGAATTTACCTGCAAGAACAGGCGAAAGAGCGTTCAATGCATAGCTGCCGATCAGATAGAAGCAAGCAAGTGCGAGACACATACCGCTTGTGGGGTCAGCTGAATCTCCCTGAAAAACAACAAGGGTATATCTTGCTGAAAGCCATGCAAGAGCCATAGTGAGGGTGGGATAGTAGATTGTTGTTGTGAACCAACCGACAAGGTAAGCGTATTTTTCGCCAACCGCTGCTTCGGCGTAGTCAACAACACCGTTGACTTTTTCGTATTTTGTTGCGAGTATCGAGAATGTGTAAGCACAGATTATCATGATAATGCCGCCGATTACCCATGCAAGAATACCGTATTTGAGATTGCCGCCTGTTTTTGTGAGGATAGCCTCTGCTTTGAAGAATACGCCGCTGCCG
>JAZNDY010000147.1:0-6585 GCA_045588295.1 Acutalibacteraceae bacterium | reverse complement strand
CGTTATGCATCCAATATTTTGCAAAGGGTTTGCCTGTGAAGCATTCACTCTGAGCAATTTCGTTCTCGTGATGAGGGAACACAAGGTCCTGGCCGCCGCAATGGATATCAATGCTTTCACCGAGATATCTGCACACCATGGCAGAGCATTCGATATGCCAGCCGGGTCTGCCTTTGCCCCAAGGTGAATCCCAATAAGGTTCGCCGGGTTTTGCGGCTTTCCAAAGAGCGAAATCCATAGGGTCTTTTTTGATATCGCCAACCATAATTCTTGCGCCGGCCTCAAGGTCTTCAAGAGGCTGATGCGAAAGCTTGCCGTATCCGTTAAAAGTTTTTGTGCTGAAATAAACGTCGCCGTCAACTGCGTATGCGTGACCCTTATCAATAAGACCGCTTACGATTTCAATGATTTTATCGATATTCTCTGTTGCAAGAGGGTGAACGGTTGCAGGTTTGAAATTAAGGCCGTTTGCATCAGTCCAGAATTCCTCAATATATTTCTTGGAAACTGTTTCGTAATCAGTGCCTTCTTCGTTTGCGCGCTTGATGATTTTATCGTCAATATCCGTGAAATTCTGAACAAAAGTTACTTTATAGCCTCTGTATTCAAGATATCTGCGAAGAACGTCAAAAACGCAGATGGGTCTTGCGTTGCCGATATGAATGAAGTTATAAACCGTGGGGCCGCAGGCGTAGATTTTGACTTCACCTTCGTTAACGGGCACAAAATCAACTTTTTGCTTTGTAAGAGTGTTAAAAATTTGCATAATATCAATCCTCCATATTGAGTAAATTTTTCAAGCTGATAATTTCTGCTTCAAGTCTTGCAATTTCATTTGCAACAGGGTCAGGGATATCAACCTGGTTAAGGTCGTCAACCCTGATGCCGTCTTTTTTGACAACTCTTGCAGGAACGCCGACAGCCGTTGAATTCTGCGGAATATCGTGAAGCACAACGGCACCGGCGGCAATACGCGAATTATCGCCGATTTCAAGCGGTCCGAGAACCTTTGCGCCTGCGCCGATCATAACGTTATTGCCGATTGTGGGATGACGTTTGCCGGTGTCTTTACCTGTACCGCCGAGGGTTACACCCTGATAAATCGTAACGTCATCGCCGATTATTGCTGTTTCGCCGATAACAACGCCTGTTCCGTGGTCAATGAAAAAACGTTTGCCTATCTGAACGGCAGGGTGAATTTCAACACCTGTCTTTTTTGAAGCTCTCTGTGAAATCCAGCGAGCCATAAAAAACATATTACGGCGGTAAAACCAGTTAGCTTTTCTGTGAAGCCTTATGGCCTTAAGACCCGGATATAAAAAATATATTTCAAATGCCGAACGTGCGGCAGGGTCACGCGCTTTGACGCACGCAATATCCTCCCGTAACTGTCTGAGCATTCAACCACCTCCAAAAAACAAAAGCCTCCGCAGCCAAAAAGACTACGGAGGCGTAAATACGCGGTTCCACTCCTGTTTATCACTCAAGGATTAACCAAATCTTTAACGCAGATTATACGCACAGAGATACTGTTACTTCCCTCTGTGTGCCGTCGGGTGCACTTCACCGAAACCGACATAAGGAACATTCCAGCAAGCTGTCCCCTCTCTGTTATGCCGAAAAACGGATACTCTCCCGCCGATTGCATTTAAATATCAAATTTATTATATGTTTTCAAGCAATAAAAGTCAATTGTAAAAATCAACAAAATCACATATTAATATCGATAACTTTTACACCGTCAACAATATATTTTATGCCTGAAATAACCGTAAGAACAGCTGTGATGCCGAGCAGGATGTTTGAAACAAGCGCAAAAACGCCGAAATCCCAGCTGAACATTTCAACAAACGGAATTGCAACCATAATTGCGATCGAAAAGACCATCTGGCTGACAGTTTTTAGTTTGCCCCAGATGCCTGCAGGTATAACAACACCCTGCGAAGAGGCAACAAGCCTGAATGAAGTGACGAGAAATTCTCTTGTGAGAACAATCATAACAATCCAGATATTGCACAAACCGAGGTCCATAAAAGCGAGTAAAGCAGCGGTTGTGAGCATTTTATCGGCAAGAGGGTCGCAAAGCTTGCCGAAATTGGTTATCAGATTTCTCTTTCTTGCAATTTTGCCGTCGAGCATATCGGTAAGAGAGGCAACAACAAAAATTGCAACAGCAACAAAATAATGAAATTTAAAATCCAACAGCATAGCCGCAAGATAAAAAGGTGTGAGAATAATTCTCAAAACGGTAAGTTTATTAGGTAAATTCATCTCATTCTCCGTTAATCATCAGGTAATATCTTTGCCGATAAGGTCATATTCGTTAACGCCGATTACAGTTACTTTTGCAAAATCACCGGGATTATAATGCTTTGAAGAAACAAAGTTGATTTTTCCGTCGATTTCAGGTGCATCCATATAAGTTCTGCCGCTGTAACTGTCAGTATATCCGTCATAATCCTCAACAAGAACAGTGTAAGTGTTGCCGATTCTTTCGTGATTCTTGACAGTAACTATTTCAAGCTGGTCGCCCATTATAATTTCGCCCCTGCGAAGTTTGGTTTCATCGTCAACCTGATTTTCAAAATCAAATGACGGTGTGCCTTCCTGCGGCGAATAAGAGAAACAGCCGAGCTTATCAAACTCAATCTCATTAATGAAAACTGCAAGGTTTTCAAATTCTTCTTCTCCTTCGCCGGGGAAACCGACGATGAAGGTTGTTCTGATAACCGCATCGGGCATCGCTTTGCGGATTTTTGCAATTGTTTCACGCAGATATGCGCTGTCTCCCCTTCTGTTCATTGCTTTCAGAATTTTATCATCTGCATGCTGAAGAGGAAGGTCGATATAGTGAAGAACCTTTGGCTGACGGGCCATTGTTTCAATCAGTTCATCCGTTATTTTGTCAGGATAGCAATAGAGCAAGCGAATCC
The DNA here is from genome assembly GCA_045588295.1 of Acutalibacteraceae bacterium. GTDB lineage: Bacteria > Bacillota > Clostridia > Oscillospirales > Acutalibacteraceae > CAG-177. The sequence continues at coordinate 3,652 of JAZNDY010000147.1, read as the reverse complement.
ATTCGATTCCGTCAATTTCACAAAGAGCATCAAGAAGTTCAGGCAGACGCAGTTTGCCGTAAAGATCCATACCGTAATTTGTGGTATCCTGCGCAATAAGAATAAGTTCCTTTGTGCCTGCATCCGCAAGGGCTTTCGCTTCTTCAATAAGTGTTTCAAATTCAACACTTCTGAAATCGCCCCTGATTGCAGGGATTGCGCAGTAAGTGCAACGGTTTGAGCAACCGTCGGCAATCTTAAGATATGCCCAATGTTCAGGAGTTGTGAGCAGTCTTTCACCAACAAGAGGAAGGTTAGTGTTATCAGGCATTTCATAGACTTTTTCGCCCTGAATAACACGCTTGACTATATCGGCAATATCTGCGTTTGTACCGATACCTATAACTGCGTCAACCTCGGGGATTTCATCAAAAATTTCTTGCTTATGGCGCTGCGCAAGGCAACCGGTAACAATTATTTTATCGACAATGCCGTCTTCCTTAAGCTGAGCCATTTCAAGAATATTTTCAATAGCCTCACGCTTTGCATCATCAATAAAACCGCAGGTGTTGATAATAACGGCATTGACGCCCTCATAACAATCTGCAATTTCAAACTCATTCTTATCAAGAGTGGCAAGCATTCTCTCTGTATCAACCTGATTTTTGGGGCAACCGAGAGATATCATACCGATTTTATACATCGCCAAAATCCTCCGTTTCAATTTGATACTGACGAAGCGCGCTGTTGATATCAGACCATCTGTATCCGAGACGCTGAAGCGCAGAAATTGTTTTTTTGATACCTTTTTCGTCATTCAGACAGCGGCTGTATTTTTTTTCTAATAAATCTATAATACGCAAAATCGGGTCGTTGTCAAGCTTTTCAGCTGCATTAACGGCAATTTCTCGCGGAATTCCTCTTCTGCAAAGCTCGCTGACAATGCCGTTTATGCTCAAACCTTTGCGTTCAAAAAGGTCTTTTGCATAAATTTCTGCCGTTCTCTCATCATCGACATAACGGTATTCCTTAAGCTTTTCAACAGCCGCAACAGCATAAATCTTTTTATGACCTTTTTGAACAAGCTTGGCAACAAGCTCCTTTTCGCTGTGGTCGCGGTAAGAAAGCAACCGAAGACCTGCAATAAAAGCACAGCGAGAGCCGACAGCGTCAAAAAACGCCGCCGACTCTTCATCGTCCAGTTCATTTTTGCCGCAGTAAGGGCAACTGAACCAATACTCGGCATCAACGGTGAAAGTATATTCACCGTTGCAGAGTATATGAATTTTATTCTGTTTTCCCTTTTCTGCGGATATTTTCATTATTAATCGTCGTCATCAACAACAATGTCAAGCTTTGCTCTGGCACTTGTTTTGGTTGCAGGCTGAGAAACGGGAGCCGCAGGAATTTCAGCGGCAGGTTTTTTTGCTTTGTTTGTGCCTGCAGCTTCTTTAAGCGCGGCAACAACCTTATCGTTGATTTCATTGAACAGCTCGGGGTTGTTGATAAGGAGCTCTCTTGTGTTATCGCGACCCTGTGCAAGACGCATATCACCGTATGAGAACCATGCGCCGCTCTTTTGGATAATATTAAACTTCACGCCAAGGTCAACGATTTCGCCGTCACGCGAAATGCCTCTGCCGTAAAGAATATCAAATTCTGCTTCTTTAAAGGGAGGTGCAACCTTATTCTTAACTATTTTAGCTCTTGTGCGGTTGCCGATGATTTCACTGCCATTGCCCTTAAGAGCTTCGGCACGGCGAACTTCAATTCGCATTGTTGAGTAGAATTTAAGTGCACGTCCGCCGGTTGTTACCTCGGGGTTACCGTAAATAACACCAACCTTTTCGCGAAGCTGGTTGATAAAAATAATAATAGTATTGGACTTTGCAACTGCACCTGCGATTTTGCGCAAAGCCTGTGACATAAGCCTTGCGTGAGCACCAACGTGAGAATCACCCATCTCGCCCTCAATCTCAGGACGCGGAACAAGAGCAGCAACGGAGTCAATAACAACAACGTCAAGCGCACCTGAACGAACAAGAGCCTCTGCAATTTCAAGAGCCTGTTCGCCGTTATCAGGCTGTGAAACAAGCAATGAGTCAACGTCAACACCGAGGTTTGAGGCGTAAATGGGGTCAAGAGCGTGTTCGGCATCAATGAAAGCGGCTTCACCGCCCTGCTTCTGTGCCTCTGCAATAACGGTAAGAGCAAGTGTTGTTTTACCTGAAGACTCAGGACCGTAGATTTCGATGATTCTGCCCTTGGGCATACCGCCGATTCCTGTTGCGGCATCAAGTGAGATTGAACCCGTTGAGATAGCCTCAACGTTCATACCTGTGTTTTCACCAAGGCGCATAATGGTTCCTTTGCCGTAAGCTTTTTCAATCTGGGCAAGGGCAGTTTCAAGAGCTTTCTTTTTATCAGCCATAAATATAACCTCCAAACTTCATACAAACAAATGTTCTATCGGTATTGTATAACAAAAGTACAAAAATTGCAATAGAAAATGAAAAATTTTTTTAATTTTTTAAAAGTTTAAAAAAATATAAAAAAACTCTTGCAATTTGTAACGAAACCTGTTAATATATCATCTGTTAATGACTAAAAAGGAGGTGTGACACATGGCAAAATGTGAATTCTGCGGTAAAAATGTGTCATTCGGCATTCAGGTTTCCCACTCACACAGACGTTCAAACAGAACATGGAAGCCCAACGTTAAAAGAGTCAAGGCAGTTGTAAACGGTACTCCCAAGAGAGTTTATGCTTGCACACGTTGCCTTCGCTCCGGTAAGGTAACCAGAGCCGTTTGATTAAAACGCATGATTAAGAGACTGCAATTAAAGCGGTCTCTTTTTCTTTTTATCCTCATTAGTCTGCCGGAAGATAATTTTGTTGAATATCACAAACTGATTGTGGCACTCAACAAAGCAACCACAACAGATAGTGTTATATTACATTAATATATATTGCAGTGTAGAAAGTTTGATTTTTCGAAAAAACTATTTCAATTTTGTCCGTGACTGTGCTATAATAAATTGATTAAGCAAAAATTGTAAACGGAGATTATATAATGAGTTATTCTGTCAACCCTAAGCTTTACAGGTCTGTTTTTGTTGTTCCGAACGATATTGTTGACGAGCACCTTAAATTAGCCAGCAAAGACCAGCTGATGGTGCTTCTGTGGATTTTAAGAAATTGCCCCGATTCGGCTGATATTTATGAAATGAGCGACAAGCTTAATATTGACGCGCGTGATGCGATTGATTACCTTGAATATTGGCTTGATAAAGGCGTGCTTGCTTCTGACGGCAAGTTACGCCAAAAAAATTCGGATGCTGCTGTTGCAACTGCACCTGTTGAAGAAAAGAAAACCGAGCCTTTACCTGCACCTGAAGCAAAACCCGAAGATAAACAGGTTGATTTTGAACCCTCAAGACCTTCAAGCGCAGAAATCGCAATCAGGCTTGAGGAATCGCCTGAAATCGCCCACCTTTTTAACGATGCACAGTCAAAGCTCGGCAAAACAATCGGTTATGACGGTCAGTGCACCCTGCTGTTGCTCCACGACCATTACGGTCTGCCTGCTTCCGTTTTGTTTATGCTGATTGAATATTGCGTTTCAGTTGGCAAAACAAATTATGCGTATATAAAAACAGTCGGCAAAGATTGG
>JAZNDY010000146.1:0-3093 GCA_045588295.1 Acutalibacteraceae bacterium | reverse complement strand
AGAGTATAGGTGCCTACTTCTTCAATGGAAGATACCATATCTGCAGGGTTAAGAAAAATATTCAGAACAAGAGTTAATGCCAGAGCAACAAACGGAGCCCTGATGATTTTATCAGCTTTTTTGAACTTTCTGGGGTAGGTTATCATTATAACCATAACAATTGTGCCGTAAAGCACGCCGCGCCAGTTGGGGTGGAATCCAAACGAGCGGTAAGAACGGAGAATCTCATTAACAAGGTTACCCGTTACGCCGATGCCGAAGTAATCGTTTGTTTCAATAACGGTTATTGAAATTGCCGTTGCCAGCATTATAGCAACAGCAACGGGTTTGAAGATAAGCCGCTTAAAATCAAAACCGAGAAACGCAAGAGCAATCATAGCGGCGCCGCTCAGCGCAATTGATGCAGAGAGCGTTGATGCTCCGTATTCGCTATACGTAAAAGAAGCTATAAGATACGATACGTAAACAGGCATAATCAGCTTTGTTTTTTTGTATGTTACCAGCAGGCAGGCTATTGCCGAAGCAAGAATTCCGCCTGCGGCGCCCAACCCCGAGCAAACCGCCATACTCAAAGCCAACGGAAAAATGTTGGTGAACAGATATGCCGAGTCTGCCGCGAAGGTTTTAATTTTATTTTTATTAAAACTCAAGTTGAACTCTCCAATGCATTGTCAATTTGATTTTTATTTTACAATAAAAATATAAAGTATACAAGTATTTTTTTAATTTTTAATTAATTTTTATAAATTTGCTATGGTAAAATTGCAAGATATGTGTTAGAATTATGTGATTGATTTTAGTTGCGGAGTTTTTTATGAAAAAAAGAGATGCAAAAAAAATAGTAACGTGGATAGTTGTTCCGCTTATGTTGGCAATTTTTCTGCTTGACATTATAACCGTTGTTCTCGGCAACCGTTATGCGCGCCGTTATGATGTTACCAAAGAAAATTTTACCATGGAAACGGGTGACGACAGAATCCATTTTCTTAACACCGGCAATTCGGATGCAATCCTGCTTGAGAGTAACGGAAAATTTGCCCTTATCGATGCAGGTGAGGGCAGCCGCAATCCGCGCAAGAGTGTGGCTTATCAAGGTTATGAACAACGCGTGGTTAATTATTTAAAAAGCGTTGCGGCAAACCCTGAGGGAAAGGTTGAGCTTGAGTTCGTTCTCGGTACGCACAGCCATTATGACCATATAGGTGCTTTTGAAGCAGTTATTTCAGACAGCAACATCTTTATTGCGAGAGCTTATTTTAAAGAGTTTGACAGAGAAATCGCTAAAGATTATGAGGTTGAAAGCTGGCATGTAAACGAGGTGTATAAATCAACTATAGCTGCTCTTAATGCCAGAGAAGTTGTTGTGATGTCAGATATACCTCAAAAAATGACGTTTGGTGATTTCAAACTGGAATTCTTTAACAGAGAAACACCGGCTGAGCTTAAGGGCGAGGGTGAAAATGCCGCAAGCATCGGCATCAAAGTTATCAAAGGCGAAAAAACCGCTTTTCTTGCATCTGATATAACAAAATCCTGCGGTCTTGAGCAGATTTACGGCGATGAAATCGGTAATATCGATTTGCTAAAAGCCGGTCATCACGGCTATTTCGGCTCATCGTCATCCGGCTTCCTCAAAAAGCTTAATCCGGAAATCATTATTGTTACCAATTATCTCGGCAAGGTTTACCCCAATGTCAAATGGAATTTTACAATGGTCGCAAAAGCACCTTTTTATTCAACCGCTGACCGTAACGGCATAATTGCAACGTTTACGGATGATAACCAAATTCTTCTTACAGACAACATTCATTAACATATTGTTTGTTTAAATTTGCAATTTAGGATAGGTAAATAAAATGAGTATTACTTGCTACGAATATCTTAAAAAAAGTGTTGATATCAACGGCGATTTTACTGCTGCAATAAGCTTTGGCAGCAAAACGTCAATGTCAAGGTTTATTGATGATGTTAATGCAACAGCTGCATATTTTAATCACATAGGTGTTTCTCAGGGCGATTGTGTAACGGTTTTTTTGCCTACGGTTATTCATGCTTTCACAGCGTTTTATGCGCTCAATAAAATTGGCGTTATTGCCAATATCGTTCATCCGTTGACTTCTCCCGAAAGCTTGCTTGAAAGCATCAAAGAAACAAAATCCAAGGCGGTTTTTGTTCTGGATATTCTTGCAGAACCTTATGCAAAGGTTATTAACTCCTGCTCAATTCCGTGCATAATCTGTTCAAACTCGGATTATGTTTCGTTGCCTGCTTCGCTTGGTGTTATGGCGTTTGAAAAAGTTAAGGCAAAGGGTTTGGATTCCTTTAACAACAGCATTAAATATAAGAAAATGATTTCTGTCGGTTCAGGCAAATCAAGCCAAGTGTTCCGTGACGGCTCGTTCACGGCGGTCTATCTTCACGGCGGCGGTACAACCGGCAAAAGCAAAACCATTATGCTTTCAAGTGAGAACATTAACGAGATTGCCAATAAGCTTGAGCCGCTTGATGAAGACCACGCTCCCGGTTCGGAATGCTCTTTGGTTGTGTTGCCTATGTTCCATGCGTTCGGTCTTGCCGTTGCAATGCACTATCCCATTACTCACGGCTTCACTCTGTTGCCTATGCCTCAGTTTTCGGCAGAGGCTGCTAACAAACAGCTTAAGAAATATAAGGTGTCATTCCTTCTCGGTGTTCCCAATATGTATAAGAAGATGATGGAAGCCGAAAGCTTTGAAGGTCCTCATCTTAAAAACCTCCGTCTTGTTTTCTGCGGTGGTGATTTTCTTTCAGAAAGGCTTGTTAAAGATTTTAACAGCACTGTTGCAAAGCACGGCGGCAGAGGCAGACTCTTCAGAGGCTACGGTCTTACAGAGGTTGCATCGGTTTGCACGGTAAATAACTATAAAGACGTTCGTGAAGATTCAATCGGCAAACCCTTAATGGGTATGAGGGTTGAAATCTGGGATGAGATGAAGAACAAGCTGCCCGCAGGCAAAACGGGCGAAATTGTTATTTCAGGCTCCACGGTTATGCAAGGTTATTTTAACGGCAAAGATACCGTGCCTGATGACGGTGTTTATGTTGATAAGGATG
>JAZNDY010000145.1:0-1618 GCA_045588295.1 Acutalibacteraceae bacterium | reverse complement strand
ACGCAGGTGAAAAGTATTTTACATACGATGACGGAACACCGTTTTTCTGGCTTGGCGATACTCATTGGAGCCTTGGCGATGAAACAGTCGATATGGTTAAAACAATCTGTGACAAGCGTGTTTCGCAGGGCTTTACCGTGTATCAGAGCGAGCCTATCGGTGCAAAGTTTGATTTCACAAACGGCATAACCGAAGACGATAAGTCAGGACTTGCAGACTATGACGAAAAATTCCGCATCATTGCCGAAAACGGTCTTGTTCACGCAAATGCACAGTTTTTCTTCTCCTATTTTATTGAGCCTCTGATTTCAAACAACGGCGGTTTCAACGGCAATGAACCGTCTGATTCGGCAAAAGCTTACCTTGAAAAAGTCAGCCGTTACTGGGTCGCAAGATACAGCGCATATCCCGTTATATGGACTCTCGGTCAAGAGGTTGACAACGATTTCTATTGGAGTGAAACAAACCATCCCGAATGGGGATTAGAAAACAACCCTTACAAGCTTATCGCGGAATATATAGCAAAACACGATGTGTATGACCATCCGCTTTCTGCTCATATGGAAAACGTTGGTGCAACATCGGTTTACGGCAACGGCAAGGGAGCAACGGATGAATGCAAGGTTTATTTTAAGGATGCGGAGCCTTCCTGTTTCAGAGATATAAAATCGCATAATTTTTACGCTGTTCAATGGCATCCTTCAAAAACGGAGCAAAGCGATTTTCGCGTTGAAAAAGATTGCTGGTATAACTCACAAGGCAAACCTGCAATTAATTATGAGGGTCAGTATTGCTATCTCTGGACAAAAAACTTCGGTTCCAGAATGCAAGGCTGGACAGCATATCTGAGCGGTATGTACGGCTATGGTTGGGGCGGCCATGACACTTGGAGCTACCTTAATGTTTATGACGAAGAAAATGACAGTTCAGACGGCGTTGACACAATAACGAGCCAAGAAAAAATCAACGCAACATGGCAGGACGCACTTGAATATGAGAGCTCATATCAAGTCGGATATATGCGTGATTTCCTCGAAAGCACAAAGTGGTATAATCTTATTCCGAGGTTTGACAATAAATCATATTTTGTGCCTGCAAACAATGTTTATTATGCTTATGCAGGTAATGAAGATAACAGCGAAATCGTTATATATTTCTATTCGTTTACCGATGAATCCGTTGCTCAGAATGCAAACACCAAGTATTACGGCGGAATAAAAACAGGCACAGTCGGAAACCTCGTTCCGAACGGAAGTTATACATATCAATGGTTCAACCCTATCAATGGCGAATACTCCGAGGAATATGAATTCACTGCCACTCGGTTTGGTACATATTACATTGGCGACAGGCCGCAGGCAACCGATATGGTTCTGTGCATAAGCGCCGCCGATTAATTCTGAACGAGTAATCGTATCTGATAAATTCCAATTTACAGAGGTAATATTATGATTACATATTCGATAATTATGTTTTTGACAGCGGTACTTTTTGCTGTGCTTGGTGTTGCGATATAGCGGGGAAAAACCAATTTGATTCATGATTATCATCAAACAAACGTTACCGACAAATCTGCATATGGAAAATCTTTCGGAAAAGCTATGTTTGTTATCTCAAC